>JAKLHH010000379.1 GCA_022710245.1 Myxococcota bacterium | reverse complement strand
GACCTGAAGCCGAGCAACATCTTCCTCTGCGAGCGCGACGGCCGCACCGACTTCGTCAAGGTGATGGACTTCGGCATCTCGAAGGTGCTGGGAGTGGCGAGCGAGCTGACCTCCAACCTGGCGGTGATGGGCTCGCCGAGCTACATGGCACCCGAGCAGGCGAGCGGCCGCTCGTCCGAGGTCGATCCGCGCGCCGACATCTTCTCGCTCGGCGCCATCATGTTCCGCATCCTGGCCGGCCAGCCCCCCTTCGTCGCGGACTCGGTCCCCACCGTCATCTTCCGCCTCGTCTACGAGGACCCCACCCCGACGCCGCGCTGGAAGAAGATCCCTCGCCCGATCCGCGAGGTGATCCTGCACGCGCTGCGCAAGAAGCCCGACGACCGCCCGCCGGACGTCGGCGTGCTGTGGACCGAGCTGGTGGAGTCCTTCCACCGCGCGGGGTGGGCCGGCGCCCTCGTCGAGTCGCTCGACAACCAGACGCGCAGCCTGCCGTCCGCGGGGCTGGTGCCCAGCCCGACCGCCGAGCTGCTCCGCCGGAGCGGCAAGCGGCGCAGGCGCCAGCGCTGGCCCTGGGCCGCGGGCGCGGGCGCAGGCCTGCTCCTCGCGGCCGGGGCTGTGACCCTGCTCGCGCTCGGTCTGCCTGGCGGGCACGAGCAGCGCGGGGCGCCCGTCCCCTCCGGCGGCCCGCGCGACGGCGGCGCGGCCGCCGCGGACCGGGGCAGGCCAGAGCACGAGCCGCGCCGTCCGCCCGCCGACGCGGCGCCAGAGGCTCCCGAGGACGACGCGGGGGGGGAGGTCGAGCCGCCCGCGCCGCCGAGGGCGGCGAAGGTGCGTCACGGCAAGCTGACCGTGCAGACCCGGACGGCCGACGGCGCCTACATCTGGGCGGACGTCTTCCTCGACGGACGTCGCGTCGGTCGGACGCCACTCACGCTGCCGTCGGTGCGGACCGGCCCCCACGAGGTCACCGTCAGCCGGCAGGGTTACCAGCCGGTGACGCGTACCGTGCGGGTCAAGGCCGGGCGGACGGTGGTCGGCTTCCCGATGCGGCAGCGCTGAGCGGATCGCGACGTTCCGGCGCCGCTCTCGCGCGCCGTCGCCAGCAGTCTCGTCCGGGAGATCAGCGCTGCAGCGCGAAGGAGAGCCCGAGGCTGCCGCCGGGCCCCGGCGCCAGGGAGGCGCGGAGCGCGCGCTCGGCGGCGGGCGCGCGGCCCTCGACGAAGTAGAGGACGATGGCCGTCACCGCCAGGCCGCCCGCGATGCCCCAGGAGACGTTGGCGCCCAGGCTCTTCGCGCCCACGGCGTCGTAGAGCTCGCGGTAGCGTGCCGCGTCGGCGGGGCGCCTGAGCGCCGTGCGCGCCTCGCAGCTCGGGCTCGCGTCGACGAGGAGCGCGCAGGCGTCGTCGTGGTCGGCTCGCGCCGAGGCGCCGAGGCCGATGGCGACGGCGCTCGCTGCCACCGCGCCGCCGAGCGCGACCCAGGTCCACAGGCGACGCGGCCGCGCTCGCGGCGGCGGTCGCGGGCGCTCCGGCGTGGGCGAGGGCGTGGTCGGCTCGACCTTGCCCGTCCCGGAGGGCGCGAGCATCACCTCGATCAGCGTCGCGCGGCCGGCGACCAGCTCCACCCGCCGCTGGTAGAGCCGGGCGCCGTCTGCCCCGCGCAGCTCGAGGGTGTGCCCGCCAGGCGCGAGCGTGGCCTCGAGGGGGACTCGCCCCGCGCGGCCACCGTCGAGCCAGACCTCCGCGCCGGCCACGTTCGCCATCACCCGCAGCAGCGCGAGCCGCTCGCGGCGGACCGCCTCGAAGAGCGCGACCAGCTCGGGCTTGGTCCGGTACGCGTCGAGGCGCAGCGAGGGATCGTGGCCGAGCGCCTCGGCGAAGGCCTGGCGGGCTCGAGCGGTGCGCCGCTCGGCGGCGTGGTTGAGCCCGAGGTAGAGCTCGATCTGGCCGAGGAGCTTGGGCTCGCGGGTGGCGCGGCGGGCGCGCTCGAGGAGCTGGACGGACTCGTCCACCGAGCCGCGGTTGAAGAGCTCGATCGCCTCGTCGAGCAGCTGGCGAGCCGGAGGCGCATCGGCGCTGGCGAGCGGCGCGACCCCGAGGAGGAGCAGCGCCACGAGGCACCCGAGGAGGCGGCCGGCGTGTGCCCGTAACCTCATGCGCCCGTCCCGGGCTCGCGCCAGGACTGCTCGAAGAAGCGCGAGAGGGTGAGGTCGAGCTGGCTGCGCAGGAGCTCGACCAGGCTCGCGCACTCGTCGGGGCTGACCTGGAGGGTGGTCATCAGGCGCCGGTGCGTCTCCGCCAGCACCTGCTCGCGCGCCTCGGTGATCCAGCGCGAGACGGTGGAGTGGTGGACGCGGTAGATGGTGCCGATCTCGGCCACGGTGAGGCCGTCGAGGTAGCGGTGGCGCAGCAGGTTGAGCTGCCGGGCGCCGAGGATCCGCATCCCGTCGCCGAACGCCTGCTTGAAGGCGTCCCGGTAGGTGCGCTTGAGGTGCGCGAGCTCCGGGTTGGCGCCGCCGCCGAGCTGATCGGCGAGGTGGTCGTCGTCGAGCGGGAGGAGCCGCTTCTCGCGCTCGAGGAGCCGGCGCCCGTGCCGGGCGGCGACGACCCGCAGCCAGGCGCCGAGCTTGCCCAGGCCGGAGTACTGGGCCAGCAGCGGAGGCCGCCCCTCCTCGCCCGCGAGGAGCAGCGCCTCGAGGGACTGCTGCGCCTCGGCCTGCAGCGACGGCGACAGCCGCAGGCGACCGAGCGCGGCCTCCAGCGTCCGCCGGTGCTCCGCGCGGAAGGTGTCCACGGCCCCCCGCGCGCCGCACAGGCAGCAGTGGCAGAGGAACAGATCATCGAGCTGCCAGTCGCCCAGGGCGCTGGCGTCGCGCAGGCCGGCCGGCACCCGCTCGGCGAGGTAGTCGAGGAGGCTCTGGGCGAGGCGGGGCGGGACGCCGGTCCGTTGCAGCAACGCGTGCAGCCGGTGCTCCAGGGCAGAGCTCGCCTCGTCGCCGTAAGAGGCGCGGAGCGAGCCGAGGAGACGGGTCCAGTCGAGCGACATCAGCGGAAGTCCTGGGTAGATCGAATCTACCACACGATGCACGAAACAATCCCCACCACCGCGGAGACCGTCCCGCGGGGCGGGTGACCGGGGCACGGCCCGGGTCGCGGCCATGGCGGCGCTGGTCCGGCGGCGCGCCGACGCCGGTCGGAGTGGCACGCACCCTGCACCCCCCGCGCGTGCCGGACGAGGATAGTCCAGCCCAGAGCGAGGTAGAGGTATGAGCAGACGAGAGAGCTCCCCATCGACACCGCAGCCGGGGCAGCCCGCGCCGGAGGCCATCTCGCTCGCCGAGGAGCAGCTCGTGATCGGCAAGACCACGGTCGCGAGTGGCGGCGTGCGTGTGCACAAGCACGTGACGCGGGAGACGGTCCCTCTCGACCTCCCGCTCCTCGACGAAGCGGTCGAGGTCGAGCGCGTGCCCGTCCACCGTGAGGTGGAGCGGCCGCAGCCCGTGCGTGAGGAGGGGGACTGCCTGATCATCCCGCTCCACGAGGAGGTCGTCGTCGTGGAGCGCAAGCTGATGGTGCGCGAGGAGCTGCGTCTGGTCAGGCGACGGGGGCAGAGGAGCGAGCACCTCGAGGAGCAGCTGCGCTCCGAGGTCGCCGAGCTCGAGGAGCTGCCTCCCAAGGAGCACAGCTGAAGGAGCAATGGTCATGATGCACAAGGTCATCGGAGTATTCAGTGATCGAGGCGCAGCGATGCAGGCCCGCGAGGACCTGACGGTGAGTGGGTTCTCGGCCGGGGACATCGACGTGATCGAGCGGCCGTCCGAGCAGGGCGGGGAGCCGGGGCTGTGGGAGAAGATCAAGGGTTTCTTCAAGCCCGGGGAGGCGGACGTCTACGGCGAGGCCACGCGCCGGGGCGGGATCATGCTGGCCGTCACCGTCGAGGACGATCGCATCCAGCTCTGCGACGAGGTCCTCTCGCGGCACAACCCCGTCGACATCGACCTCGAGGCGGAGAGCTGGCGGAAGGCCGGGTGGCAGCCCGGCAGCGAGAGCATCCCGCTCGCCGAGGAGGAGCTCAAGGTTGGCAAGCGAAGCACAGGCGGCGGCGGCGTACGGATCCACACGCACGTGGTCAGCGAGCAGGTGGAGCAGCCGATCCAGCTGCACGAGGAGAAGGTGACCGTGCAGCGGCGCCCGGCGGACCGCCCGGCCGGCGAGGAGGCCTTCAGGGAGCAGGTGATCGAGGCGCGCGGCATGCGCGAGGAGCCGGTCGTCGCGAAGGAGGCGCACGTCGTCGAGGAGGTGAGCCTGGGCCGCGAGTCGGAGGAGCGCACCGAGACGGTGCGCGCGACCCTGCGCAAGACGCAGGCGGAGATCGAGCAGCTCGAGGGCGAGTACCAGCGGGACTTCCAGCGCCGCCTCGGCGGTGGCAACCAGCCTTACCAGGAGTACCGCCCGGCGTACGAGCTGGGTGAGCAGCTCGCGCTGGAGCCGCAGATGGAGGGTCAGCCCTGGGACGTCGCGGAGACGCGCATCCGGCAGCAGAGCGAGCGCCGCTTCCCGGGCCACTGGGATCGCCTCAAGGACTCCATCCGCTTCGGCTACGAGCACGCCCTCGCGCGCAACAAGCCGCGCTAGCTCACCTACGTCACCTCGCTGGAACGTCCATCACCGGAGGCCACACGCGGCCCCAGACCAGCCGCAGCGGCCAGCGCCTGGTCCACGAGCGCCGGCCTCGACGGATCCGCGCGCACAGCCAGTCGCGATCCCACCCGGCCCACTCGCCCGCCACGTACCGCGCGTTGAAGGGGTCACGTCCCGGCGCCAGACCTCGCCGGCCTCGGCGGTGGAGAGACCCGCGCGCACACACGCGAGCGCGGTCAGGGGGACGTCGTGCCGCGTCTCCGTGTCCAGGAAGTGGTCGGCCATGGCGGCCCAGACGTCCGCGAGGCGGGGATCCTCGGCGCGCTCGAGCATGCAGCTAGCCTGAGCGACCTTTGTTGGATATACAACGGGCTGACATGATCTACCTCGACAACGCCGCCACCTCCTGGCCCAAGCCGGACACCGTGCCGGCGGCGATGGAGCGCTTCCTGCGGGAGTCAGGGGCGAACCCCGGCCGCTCGGGGCACCGGCTCTCGATCGAGGCAGCGCGCGTGGTCTACGAGGCGAGGGAGCGGGTGGCGCGGCTCCTCGTCGCCCCGGACCCGCTCTCCGTGGTCTTCACCAAGAACGCCACCGAGGCGCTGAACCTCGCGCTCTTCGGGCTGCTCTCCCCGGGCGACCACGTCATCACCAGCATGATGGAGCACAACTCGGTGCTGCGCCCGCTGCGCGCCCTCGAGGAGCGCGGCGTCTCGGTCACGCGCGTGCCCTGCGCCGGCGACGGCGCGCTCGACCCGGACGACGTGACCCGGGCGATCACGCCGCAGAGCCGGCTGGTGATCCTCAGCCACGCCTCCAACGTGGTCGGCACGCTCAGCCCCATCGAGGAGGTGGGCCGCCTGGCCGAGGCGCACGAGCTCCTCTTCTGCGTCGACGCGGCCCAGACGGCGGGCGCGGTGCCGCTCGACGTCGGCGCGGCGCGGATCGACCTCCTGGCCTTCACCGGCCACAAGTCGCTCCTCGGTCCCCAGGGCACCGGCGGGCTCTGGCTCGGCGCGCGCGCCCGCGACCGGATCCGCCCGCTGCTCCACGGCGGCACCGGCAGCGCCTCGGAGTCCGACGCGCAGCCCGGCTTCCTCCCCGATCGCCTCGAGGCCGGGACGCTGAACGCCGTGGGTCTGGCGGGGCTCGCCGCCGGCTGCGCCTTCCTCGAGGCCCGCGGCGTGGCCAGCGTGCGCGAGCGCGAGCGGGCGCTCACCGGGCGGCTACTGGAGGGCCTCCTCGGCCTCCCGCGGGTGCGCGTCCTCGGCCCGCGCGCCGCGGAGCGCCAGACGGCGGTGGTCTCCTTCAACCTCGAGGGCTGGAGCTGCTCGGAGGTCGCCGCGGCGCTCGAGGCGCGCGCCGGGGTCTGCTGCCGCGCCGGCCTGCACTGCGCGCCGCTCGCGCACCGGCAGCTGGGGACGGCGCCCGAGGGGAGCGTGCGCTTCAGCCCTGGCCTCTTCAGCACCGACGCTGAGATCGACACCGCGCTCGACGCGCTGCGAGAGCTCGCGGCAGCGCCGCCGCCCTGACCCGGAGGAGCTCACCGTGAAGAAGCACGTGCTCTTGATCGCCTCGGACAGCCTCGGCCGCGGGCCCGCCGAGCTCGGCGAGCGGCTGCTCGGCGCCTTCTTTCACACCCTGACGGAGCTCGAGGCGAAGCCCGACGCCATCATCTTCATCAACGCCGGCGTGAAGCTCGTCGCCGAGGGGTCCCGCGCCGTCGACGACCTGAAGGCGCTCGCCGGCCAGGGGCTCGACCTCCTCGCCTGCGGCACCTGCATCAACTACTTCGAGCTGACCGGGAAGGTGGCGGTCGGGCGCGTCTCGAACATGCAGGAGATCGCGGCCACGCTCCTCGCGGCGGAGAAGCTTGTCTCACTCTGAGCCAGCGCAGGTCCACGGCGTGGTCCTGTTCCAGTCGGTGCAGGGCGCGATCGCGGCGGAGAAGCTCCTGCTCGCCGCCGGGGTCGCCCACAAGCTGATCCCGGTGCCGAGCCGGCTGAGCTCGAGCTGCGGGTTCTGCCTGCGCTTCGACTGGAGCGCGCGGGCCCGCGTCGAGGAGCTGCTGGTCGGGCGGCCGCTCGGGCGGTCGCTCGGGGTGGAGCGGATCGTCCCGCTCTGATCCGTGTCCCTCGATTCAGCCGCGCGCCGGGGCGCCGCTCCGGGGCCGCGGCAGCAGCGCCGCGACGGCGAGCACGAGCGCTCCGCCGAGGAGCGCGAGGTCGATCAGCACGTGCAGGCGGAAGGTGCCGATCGCGCCGTAGAGGAGTCCGAGGGTGGCGAGCGCGAGGGACCACGCGCGCGAGCGCAGGCCGTCCAGGATCAGCGCGAGGCCGATGACGGCAGAGAGGGTGGGGCAGGGGACCAGGCCGGTCGGCGCCGCGTAGAGGTAGCGGAGCGGCGACCCCTCGAGGAAGTGCGGATAGACGAGGCCGAAGGCGAGGAGGAGCGCACCGGCGATGGTGAGCCACGGGCGGCCCGGGGCGACCCTGCCCGGCAGCCGCACGGAGAGCGCGAGGAGGACGGCCGCGCCCGCGCCGAAGA
>JAKLHH010000378.1 GCA_022710245.1 Myxococcota bacterium | reverse complement strand
GCAGGCCCTGGAGGGTCAGATCGCCGAGGCGAGCCGGGCGCACGAGCAGGAGCTGGCGTCGCTGCGGCAGACCCTGGAGGGTCAGATCGCCGAGGCGAGCCGGGCGCACGAGCAGGAGCTGGCGTCGCTGCAGGGCGCGCACGAGCAGGAGCTGACGACGCTGCGCGAGGCGCAGGCGGCAGAGCTGGCGCGGGTGGGCGCGGAGCGGTCGCAGGCCGAAGCAGCGCTGCGCGAGGGGCACGCCCGGGAGCTGGCGTCGCTGCGGGGTGCGGACGAGCAGGAGCTGGCGTCGCTGCGGGGCGCGCACGAGCAGGAGCTGGCGTCGCTGCGGGGCGCGCACGAGCAGGAGCTGGCGTCGCTGCGGCAGACCCTGGAGGCGCGGGTCGCCGGGGCGAGCCAGACGCACGAGCAGGAGCTGGCGTCGCTGCGGGGCGCGCACGAGCAGGAGCTGGCGTCGCTGCGGCAGGCCCTGGAGGGGCAGGTCGCCGGGGCGAGCCAGACGCACGAGCAGGAGCTGAGGTCGCTGCAGAGCACGCACGAGCAGGCGCTGGAGTCGCTGCGGCAGGCCCAGGCCGCGGCGCTGGCGACGATCGACGCGGAGCGCGCGCAGGAGCTCGAAGCCGCGCGGTCGCAGCACGAGGCGGCGCTCCTCGCTGCCACCGCCGAGCAGTACGCGCAGCTCCAGGCGTTGACGCGAGATCACGACCGCACCGTGGCCATGCTCCACCAGCAGCACGAGGCGGAGGTGGCCGAGCTGTGGATCGACCACGAGAGCGAGCTCGCCGCGGTGCGCGCCGAGCAGGCGATGCTGCTCGCGGGCACGCGAGCGGAGCTGGAGGCCAGGGCGGCCAGCGCGCGGGCGGAGCTGGAGGCCAGCGCGGCCAGCGCGCGAGCGGAGCTGGAGGCCAGGGCGGCCAGCGCGCGGGCGGAGCTGGAGGGACGGCTCGCCGCGGCGGAGGAGCTGCACGCCGCCGCCGCGCGCGAGGCGGACTCGGCGCTCGCCACCGAGCGCGAGCTGCACGCGACCTCGCTGATCGAGCTGGAGGCTGCCTACGCACAGCTGGAGACCACGCGGAGCGAGCTCGACTGGGCGCAGGGGGTGTCAGCGTCGCGGAGCGCGGAGCTGGCCAGCGAGCGGGAGAGCCACGCGACCACCTGGCGAGACCTCGCCGACGCTCAGGGGCAGCTGGCCGCGCGGGAGGCGGAGCTGGCGGGCGAGCGTGAGGGACACGCGGCGACGCGTCAGGGTCTGACCGAGGCGTGCCATCGCGCGGCAGCGCGTGAGGCGGAGCTGGAGAGCGCCCGCCGGGAGCTGGCGGCCTCGCGCGAGCAGGCGGCAGGGCGCGAGGCGGAGCTGGCGGCCTCGCGCGAGCAGGCGGCAGGGCGCGAGGCGGAGCTGGCGGCCTCGCGCGAGCAGCTGGCAGGGCGCGAGGCGGAGCTGGCGGCCTCGCGCGAGCAGGCGGCAGGGCGCGAGGCGGAGCTGGCGGCCTCGCGCGAGCAGCTGGCAGGGCGTGAGGCGGAGCTGGCGGGCGAGCGCGAGGGCCACGCGGCCACCCGCCAGGAGCTCGCAGAGGCCCGCGAGCAGGTGGCGACGCGCGAGGCGGAGCTGGCGCGAGAGCGCGAGAGCCTCGCGGCCGCGCAGCGCGAGCTGGCGGAGCAGGCTGGTGAGCAGCAGCGAGCCGTCGACGAGGCCGAGGAGCAGGTCGGGGCCACGCTGGGACAGCTGCGCTGGACCCAGGAGCAGCTCGAGGCCGCCCGCGCTCAGCTCACGACGCTGCAGGAGCAGCTCACGGCCCGCGACGGTCTCCTCGCCCAACGGGACCAGCGGGTCGCCGGGCTCGAGGCGGCGGGCGCCGAGCGGGTGCACCAGCTCGAGGCGGCGCGGCAGGCGCTGGCGGGGGCCGAGCAGGCGGCCGAGGCCGGAGCGGAGGAGCGACGCGAGCTCACCGCGGCGCTCCAGGCCCGGGAGGCCGAGCGCGCCGAGCTGGAGGACCGCCTGGCGGCGCGGGCAGAGGACCTGGCCTGCGCCCGGGCCGCGCTCCAGGCGCGCGCCGAGGAGGTCCGGCTGGCCGAGCAGCGGGTGATGATGGGCGAGGCGCAGCTGGGGGCGCTGCGGCAGAAGATCGAGGCCGCGGCCGAGGCGCTCCTGGCCACGCAGCGCGAGCTGCAGGTCCGCCTCGAGGAGCTCGCGCGCGTGCGGCAGGAGGTCCAGGCCCACGCTGACGAGCTCGCGCAGGCGCGGCACGAGGCGCAGGCCCGCGGTGAAGAGCTGAAGCGGGTCCGCCTCGAGCTGCAGGCGCGGAGCGAGGACACCGCCCGCGCGCGGCAGGAGCTGCAGGGCCGCGCCGAGGACCTGCGTCAGGCGCAGCGCGAGCAGGCCCGCCTCGAGCGTGAGCTCGAGGAGCGCCGGCACGAGCTCGAGCGCTCGCGCACGTCGGCGCAGGGGCAAGCAGAGGTCGCCGCCCTCCTCGAGCGCGCGGAGCGGCGCGCCGCGGAGGCAGAGGAGCGCACGGCGGCCTTCGAGGCCGAGCTCGAGCGCACGCAGCGGGCCGCGCAGGGCGCGCAGATTGGCCTCGAGCTCCGCGCCGTGAAGCTGGAGCGTGAGCTGCAGCGCGTGCGGCGGCGGGTGGCCTTCAAGGTGATCGGCCGCTACGATGACGCCAAGCAGGCGCTGCTGCCGGCCGGCAGCAAGCGGCGCGCGCTCTTCGATCGCGTCCTTGCCTACGCGGGCCGCGCGCCCGAGCTGGTGCGGCCGGAGCCGACGACGGTCACCGTGAGCGGCGTGCTCCCCGACGGACGCCTCCGCCCCGCCCGCGCCTGAGCGGCGCGGTCCCCGCCAGGTCCCACGCCAGTCCCCTGGCCTTCCAGTCGCCCCATTCCTTCGAACAGGGCCACCTCCTCGAACAGGGCACCTCCTCGATCAGGGCACCAGCTCGCTCAGCGGCAGCGGCAGCTCGAGGTACCCGGAGCCGCTGAGCTGGTAGGTCCGGCACGGCTGCCCCTGCACCGCGAAGCGCACATCGCCCGCGTCAGGGTGTGGCGCGGTCGAGCTCGCGGTGCGGTTGCAGTCGATGAAGGCGAGCAGACGATAGGTGCCGTCCGGCACCTCGAACCAGTAGGTCGCTGGAGGGACCGCCTGGTGCTCGTGCACTTCGAACGCCGTGTCCCAGTCACAGGTGGTGGCCAGGGCCACGAAGACCGAGCCGGGGTTGCTCCCCGGGCAGGGCTCCTCCTGCGTCACCTTGCCGGTCAGCGTCCAGGTGGGCTTGGTGTTCGGCTTGGTGTTCGGCTTGGCAGGTTGCGGGTGCCCATCGGAACCGAGCCCTGGCGCCGCGTCGAGCGCGAGGGCGCCGTCGCCCAGCGGCCCACCGTCCTCGAGGGCGGTGCCCGCGTCGAGCCGGGAGCTCGCGGGCGCCGGGGAGTAGACCGGACGGGACGCGTGGTCGCAGCCGGGCGCGAGCGCGAGGAGGCTGGCGAGGAGCAGGGAGCGAGACATGAGGACCTCCTGTTCTGCTGGGCCGCCTGTGCAAGGGCCGCGCCGGCCGCGATCGCGGCCACGGTGGCGGGCGGGCGGAGGTTTAGGTGGCTCGAGCCGCGCGGCTGTGAACCGGCGGAGCCAGGGGTCGTGCCTCAGGTTCACGCTGGTGCGAGGCCGCCGCGCCCAATAAAAACCACCAGCAACGCGTTGATCCCGGACCGCCTGGAGCGCTACAACGGCTACATGATCCTCCAGCACAAGACCGCCATCATCACCGGAGCCACGAGCGGGATCGGGCTCGCCACCGCGCAGCGCTTCCTCGACGAGGGCGCGGCCGTCCTCGCCGTCGGGCGCAGCGGCCCGGCGCTCGAGGCGCTCGCGGAGCAGGCGCGCGCGAGCGCGTCGCCCGGCCGCTGCGAGACGCTGCAGGTGGACGTCACCGCGGCGGACGCGCCGACGCGGATCGTCGACGCTGCGCTCGAGCGGCTCGGCGCCCTCGACGTCCTCGTCAACGCCGCCGGCGTCATCGCCTCGGGCACCGTGGAGAGCACCAGCGACGACGACTGGGACCGCCTCCTCGACGTGAACCTGCGCGCACCGTTCAGGCTGCTGCGCACCGCGGCGCCGCACCTGACCGCCCGTCGCGGCGCGGTGGTCAATGTCTCCAGCGTCACCGGGCCGCGCTCGTTCCCGGGGGTGCTCGCCTACTGCGTCAGCAAGGCGGGGGTCGACCAGCTCACCCGCTGCGCGGCGCTCGAGCTGGCGCCGGCCGGGGTGCGGGTGAACGCGGTCAACCCCGGCGTCGTGGTGACCAACCTGCACCGGCGCTCGGGCATGGGCGACGAGCAGTACGCGGCGTTCCTCGAGCGCTCCCGGGCCACGCACCCGCTCGGCCGCGCCGGGCAGCCCGAGGAGGTGGCCGAGCTGATCCTCTTCCTGGCCAGCGAGCGGTCCGGCTGGATCACGGGCGAGACGCTGCTGATCGACGGCGGCCGCCACCTGACCTGCGCGCGCTGATCGGTCTCCTCCTGGCCCGGACGCGTCAGGCGGGCTCGCCAGCCGCCACCTGACCTGCGCGCTGATCGGTCTCCTGCCCAGGACACGGCAGGCGGAGCGGCTCGCCCTCCTGACCCGGCGCGGGCGGGTAGCCTCTCGGCGGCAGGCGCGAGCTGGGCTATAACCCGGGCCATGGCTGCTGCTCGCAAGAAGACCAGGAAGAAGGAGCCCGCGACCGCGGTCCTCTGGTACGCCGACCACCTCCGAGGCAAGCTGGCTCCCCTCACCATCCTCCTCGTCCTCGGGGTCGTCGTCGCGCTCTACCTCTCCGACCTGATCCCGGAGAACGTCGCCGGCGTCCTCCTCGGAGGGGTGGTCATCGTCGCCGGCTGCGGCTACGCGGCCTACGCGCTCCTGCAGTCGACGCGCACCAACCTCGGCGGAGCGCTGGTCGTCGGCCTCGGCCTCCTCGCCACCGGGGTCGCGCTCGGCCCCGTCATCTCCACGCTGGCCCCCGGCCGGCCGCTGGCGCACGGGGTGCTCAGCGCGCCCGGCCAGTCGCTGCCGCTCCCGGACTCGCTCAGCGGCGCGGTCCGCCTGCTGGTCCGCGCGGACTTCGGCACGGTCACGGCCTCGGCGGTGGACATCACCTTCGGGCTCGGCGCCGAGCGGGTCGTCAGCCACCTGGACCGCAGCGTGCGGCAGGCCCGCATCGGCCGCCGCGGCACCGGCACCGTCGTCGAGGAGCACAACAGCCAGTACGTCTCCGGCGTGGTCCCGGCCGGGGTGCACGAGCTGGTGCTCGGTGACGTCCGCGGCAGCGCGCCGGGCGGGGTGGAGGTCAACGTCTTCCGCACCTGGGTCCCGTACCTGTTCCTCTGCATCATCGCCGGCGCGCTCCTCCTCGCCGGCGCGATGGTCGCCGGTCGCCTCCGCGCCGGCCCCGCGGCGCCCGCCGCCCTCGCCGCGGCGCTCCTCTTCGGCCTCGCCGTCTATCGGCTGGCGACGCCCGACGCCGCGGTCCGCTCGGAGCTCGGCGCGCTCCTGGTCAGCGCGCTCCTCGGCACCATCAGCGGCGGCACGCTCGGCTGGCTCAGCACCAGGCTGATCGGACGGCGGGCTCGGCCCTGACGGAGTCGCGCTCGGTGGCCACCAGTCGCTCGCTCGCGCCACTCGCGCCACTCCCCTTGACGCCTCGCCGCGACGCGGCGCAGAGTTTTCTCCTACCCTGCCCAGCGGAGATCCCATGAAAGAGCTGCCCCTCGCCGAGAGCTTCCCGTTTCCGTTCTTCGGTGCCGGCGACGCGTCCTACTTCGAGTGGGCCGAGGTGCACGTGCGCTTTGCCCGCCAGCCCACCGACGAGGAGATGACGGCGATCTCGGCCCGGGTGCCGCCGCCGCTCCGCGACTCGATCGACTGGGAGGGCCCCCAGCTGATGATCGCCAGCGATCAGTTCGCCCACGTCTCCATCGCCGAGACCTACCCCGCCGACGACGAGGAGCCGCCGAAGCAGGGCGCGGCGAAGGACGAGCAGGCCGGGGAGGCCGACGAGGGTGAGGAGGGCGAGGAGGGTGACGAGGGTGGCGGCGACTACGAGGAGGACGGCGAGGAGGACGACTACGAGGATGAGGACGAGGACGGCGAGCAGGGCCGCTTCTTCTTCGCCGAGGGCTCGCAGGTGCGGCGGTTCAACGTCGACATCCAGGACTGGCTGATCGAGGCTCACGGGCGCTGCCCCATCCTCGTCGCCTTCCGGCACGAGGACATGGAGTCCGGTGGCACCCAGCTCTCCCCCTGGCACGAGTGGAGCGTCAAGCAGCTGCCCGCGCTGCTCCCCGCCTTCGAAGAGCTGCTCACGCATGACGACGATCACGCGGCGTACATGGTCCGCGGGGTGCTGCAGATGGGCGCCGAGGCGCAGCAGGAGCTCCCCGAGCGCTTCCGCGACTGGCTCGAGCCGGGGCGCAAGGAGGTCGCGGCCCTGCAGCGCGGCGACGCGGAGGAGCTGGTCGCGCTGCTCACGGCGGGGCCCGTGCGCGCCACCACGCTGGAGTCGCTCGCCGAGGCGCTGGAGGGGGACGAGGCGCCGCTGAAGCCGCTGCTGGCCGCCGCCGAGGTGCTGCTCGACCAGCAGGAGCTGCCCGACGAGCTGATGGAGGGTCTGGTGGCGAGCGCGCTGGAGGCGATCGCGACCCCGGGCACCGAGCCTCTCCACCTCGAGCGAGCCGGGCGCGTGCTCGAGGCGGCGCGGCAGCGAGTGCTGGAGTCGCCCGACCTTGGCAATCAGCTGGCTTACCTGGCCTACCGGCACACCCAGTCGCAGCGCTTCCCCGAGGCGCTGCAGCTCTTCGATCTGCTCGTCGAGGCTCCGGGCCTGGATCGCACGGCCTACAACAACGCGCTCTGGGCCGTGATGGCCGACAACAGCAAGCTCCCGGTGCAGCCGGAGCGCGCGCGCCGCTACCTGAAGGCCTGCGTGACTCACGGCCCCGAGAACCCCGCGATCTTCTACAACGCGGCCTGCGTGTACATGGAGCTCGGCGAGCTCGGCCAGGTCTTCGAGCACCTCCGCCTCGCGATACAGCACGAGTACTCGAAGCCGGAGCAGATGCGCCGGGAGCCGCTCTTCGCGCCGATCGCGGCGGACCCGCGCTTCGTGGAGATCTTCGAAGGCAAGCGGAACGTGCGCCAGCCGGCAGCGAGTACGCCCGGCGAG
>JAKLHH010000377.1 GCA_022710245.1 Myxococcota bacterium | reverse complement strand
GAGAGCGGGTCGAGGTACGGGTTCCGCTGATCGATCGCCGCGCGCAGCATGGGCTGGTCCACCAGCAGCCGGCTGCTGCGCCGGATCGCCAGCACCGACTCGACGGCGCGCGCCTGCTCCGCGGCCAGCTCCTCGAAGAGCACGCGATCCCGCTGGCTGCCCAGCGCCTCCACGTAGGCGCGCGCGATCTCGAGGTCGGCCTTGGCGCAGACCAGCTCCACCTTGCCGATCAGGTCGTCGAAGAACGGCCAGCGCGCGGCCATCTCGCGGAGCAGCGCGAGGCCGCCTGGCTCGGCGAGGGCGCCGGCGAGCGCGGTGCCCACCCCGAGCCAGCCCGGGACCATCAGGCGCATCTGCGTCCAGCCGAAGACCCAGGGGATCGCGCGCAGCCCGGCGAGCGTGCCTCCGCGACCCTCGCGGTAGGCCGGCCGCGAGCCGTAGTGCACGTGCGCGAGCTCGCGCACCGGCGTCGCCCTGAGGAAGAGCTCGAAGAGCCGGCGGTCCTCGTGGACCAGCGCCCGGTAGCAGGGCAGCGCGGCGGCGACCAGGCGATCCATCATCGCCTCGAAGCGGGTGACCTCCTCGGGGGGCACTCCCTGGCGCCAGTCCCCGGTCATCGCGAGGAGCGTGCCGGTGACGAGCACCTCGAGGCTGCGGGCCGCCAGCGGCCGCAGCCCGAACTTCTGCGAGATCACCTCACCCTGCTCGGTGATCTTGATCGAGCCCTCGAGGGTCCCCGGCGGGAGCGCCGCGAGCGCGCGGAAGACCGGCGAGCCGCCGCCGCGCCCGATGGTGCCGCCCTGGCCATGGAAGAGCGTGAGGCGGACGCCCACCTCGCGCGAGGCCGCCGCGAGCTCCTGCTGCGCCAGGTAGAGCGCCCAGGCCGCCGGCAGCAGCCCCGCGTCCTTGGTGGAGTCCGAGTAGCCGACCATCACCTCCTGGGCGTCGCCGCGGGCGGCGAGCTGGCGGCGGTAGACCGGGTCCGCGTAGAGCGCTCGCATCACCGCGGGCGCCCGCCGGAGGTCGTCGAGCGTCTCGAAGAGCGGCACCACGTCGAGGCGCGATCGCGGCGCCTCCGTCGAGAGGTCGCAGAGCCCTGCCTCGCGGGCGAGGAGCAGCACCCGCAGCACGTCCTCCTCGCCGCGTGCCATGGAGATGATGTAGGTGGAGGCCGCGCGCTCGCCGAGCTCGTCCTGGGCGGCGCGGATGACGCGGAAGACCTCCAGGGCCCGGGCGCTCTCCTCGGTGAGCGCGACCGACGGCCCGGTCAGCGGCCGGCGCCCGAGGAGCTCGTGCCGCAGAGCCTCCCGCGCCAGCGGCGGGACCCCCACGCTGGCGGCGATCTCGTCGAGGGCGGCGGTGTGCACCGCGGCCTCCTGGCGGATGTCCAGCGCGAGGCCATGCAGGCCGTGCGTGCGCAGGAGCTGGAGGAGCGGGTCCAGGTACAGGCGCGCGGTCTGGTCGGCGCCAGCCACCTCGAGGCCGCGCCGCACCAGCCGCAGGTCCTCCTCGAGCTCCTCCACGCGGCGGTAGGCGGTCGGCTCGCGCGCCGGCCTGCCCGCGTCGAGCGCCTCGAGGACGCGGCGCCTCCCCTCCAGGCGCGCCTTCACGAAGCTGAGCTTCAGGCGGATCAGCTCCTCGCGGTCGCGGCGCTGGTTCGCCTGCCACACCTCGGGGAGCTCGTCGCGATCTCGCACCAGCGAGCGGCGCAGCTCCTCGGGCACGGGTCGGAGGCGATCGGAGAGCGAGAGCCGCCCCGTCAGCTCCTCGATCCTCGAGAGGCAGGTCCCCACCATCACGTGAGCAGCGCGGCGCGCCACGGCGAGGGTCACCTCGGGGGTCACCGACGGGTTGCCGTCGCGGTCTCCCCCGACCCAGGTCCCGGCCTCGAGCGGCGTCAGCGCCGGCGCCGGCGCGCCCAGCGTCTCCTCGAACGCGAGCGCGAGCTCGCGCTGGCACTCGAGCGCGGCGGGGATCAGCCGATGCACCAGGTACCAGAGGACGGTGCTCGCCTCGTCGAGCACCGAGGGCCGGTCGGGGCGCACCTCGGAGGTGAGCCAGAGGAGCTCGATCTCCGCCTCCAGCTCCTCGGCGCGGGCGCGCTCGTCGCGCTGGCCGCGCGCGGGTGGCGCCCCGTCCTCGCGTCCCGGCGGGACGCCGCGGGATGAGGCGAGGGGGGCCTCCTCGGAGGAGCGTCGCGCGGCCGCCGGGCCGCAGTCCTGCAGGAGCAGCTCGGCGACGCGAGCCTGCAGGCCGAGGGTCGTGCGGCGCGTCGACTCGGTGGGGTGCGCGGTCAGCACGGGCCGGATGCGCAGCTCGGCGAGGGCGCGCGCGACCTCGCCGGCCTGGAGGCCGCGGGCGCGCAGCCGCTCGAGCGCCCAGCGGAAGGACGCGGGGTGCGGGGAGCCGTTGCGCTCGTCGTGAGCGCGGCGACGGCGGACCCGGTGCACCTGCTCGGCGGTGTTGATGAGGAGAAAGAAGAGGGTGAAGGCGCGCGCCACCGTCGCGGCGGTCGCCAGCGGGAGCGCGTCGACTCGCGCCAGCAGCTCCGTGATCGGCGTCGCCGCGTCCCCGTGGCGGCGGGCGCGGCAGGCGCGTCGCAGGCCCTCCACCGCCTGGAAGCAGTCCTCCCCCTCGAGGCGCCGGATCACCCGGCCCAGCGTCGACGCCAGGCGCCGCACGTCGGCGCGGAGCGGCTCCTCCTCGGGGCGGTCGTGCACGGTGAGCGAGGGTTGCAGCGGCATGTTCGCTCCTCAGCCTGACTCCAGCGTAAAGGTTATACACCGGCTGGCGGCGGAGGGCCGCTCCCGTCTCGACGGCCGCGAGAGGTCGCGTTACGCTGGCGGCTCACCCGAGCGCCACGAGGAGGAGACATGGCTGAAGGAGACACCCGCTTCGGCGCGTGCGGCGACGAGTGCAGCGCCTGCCCGCGCTACCTGGCCACGCTCGCCGGCGACGCGCAGCGGCTCGGAGAGCTCGCGGCGCTCTGGCACCGGCTGGGCTGGCGGGATCGCGTCGTCGCCGCCGAGGAGATGTCATGCCACGGCTGCACGGCCGAGCAGAGCTGCGTCTACGACGTCGCTCCCTGCGCGGGAAAGCGCGGCCTGACCAACTGTGGGGCCTGCGCTGACCAGGCGGGCTGCGAGCGCCTCCGCACCACCCTGGCGCACAGCGACACCCTCGCGGGCCACTGCCGGACGGTCTGCACCGAGGAGGAGTGGCGGGTCCTCGAGCGCGCCTTCTTCCGCAAGCGGGAGAACCTCGAGGCGGCCCGCGCCAAGTAGTCGCCGGCCACCTGCTCGAGGCGCTGGACGCTAGACGGCCTTCGGCACGGCCAGCAGCGACCAGAGCAGCGAGCCCGGCACCAGAGCGCCGCCGCGTGGATCCTCGGGGAGGCGGCGCGCCAGCTCCTCGAGCTGGTGCTGATACGCGGCGTAGTCGGTCACCTCACCGGCGCCGGCGGTCTCATCGCCGAGCTGCTCCCCCTGCACGAACCACGCGGTCTCGAAGCGCGCGCTGGCGAGGCGCGGACGTGCGGCCGCGCCGGGCTGGGCCAGGGGCGTGGCGACCCGGGGCGTCGCGACCGGGACGGCGGGCTGGGGCGACGGCGAGATCGGGGTCACGACGCGGGTGACCGGCGCCGGGATCGACGCGACTGGCGCCGGGATCGGCTCGACCGGGGTGGCCACGCGCGCGACCGCGACGAGCGCCGAAGCTGGCGCTGAGGGGAGCGGCGCCGCGATCGCCGGTCGAGGCGTCGCCACCGACGCGAGCGGCGCGGACTTCGCGACCGTCGGCGGAGGCGTCGCCACCCGCGCGAGCGGCGCGGGCTTCGCGACCATCGGCGGCGGCGGAGGCGTCGCCACCCGCGCGAGCGGCGCGGGGTTCGCAACCACAGGAGGCGGCGTCGCCACCCGCGCGAGCGGCGCGGGCGGAGTGACCATCGGCGGCGGCGGAGGCGTCGCCACCCGCGCGAGCGGCGCGGGGTTCGCAACCACAGGAGGCGGCGTCGCCACCCGCGCGAGCGGCGCGGCCGCGGCGATGATCGGCGCCGGCTTCGCGACGACCGGCGCCGGCTTCGCGACGACCGGCGCGGGCTTCGCGACGACCGGCGCGGGCTTCGCGACGACCGGGGGCTTCGCGATGACCGGGGCCGGCTTCGCGATGATCGGGGCCGGTGCCTTGAGCGACGGCAGCGGGATCAGCGGCCGGGCTGCCGCGGGCGGCTGCGGGCCGCGGACGATCGGCTGGCGAGCTGTGGGAGCGGCCGCAGAGAGCGAGGCGCGGAGAGCGGCCGACGTCGGGACAGGCGCGAGGGGCGCACGCGGCGTCGCGGCCGGAGCCTGCGGGGCACGCGCGGTGGCGCTCTTCGCGGGGGGCGGCGGCGCCGCCGCGGCACGCCCGAAGGTGCAGGGCAGGATGGTGCCGTCCGCCTTGCGCACCACCTCCAGGCGCCGGAGCTCCTTCAGATCGTAGACCCGAAAGCGGTCCGGGCCCGTCTTCTCGATGATGGCGTAGCGGCTCTCGAGGATCTCACCCACCAGGTCGTCGGAATGGGGGTTGGACATGAGTGGTGTGTCCTGCAACATCGAGTCCAGGGTGTGCCCACGTGAGATCACCCGGTTGCGGCCGGAGTACCGCCGAAATGCGCTGGGGTGGGACACATCCCTGTGGGCCGTCGCCCCCTGACTGGGAGCCGGGTCCCACTCCGGCACCGTGTACAGTGTGGAGCGGCGCCTACTATTCGGGAGCGCTGGCTAGCTGCTAGGACGAGACCAGCACGCTGACCGGGGCCGTCCTCGCCAGTCCCGCTGCTGCCTGGAGGAGGTCGGTCAGCTGCGTGATCTCCTCGAGCGTGGACGAAGCGCTCTCGACGCCCCGTCGCTCGAGGAAGCCGAGGAAGCTGACGTAGAGGTGCGCGTAGAGCAGCAGCCCGTCGAGGTCGTCGAGCGCCGGCGCGAAGGCAGCGGCGAGGACCTGTGCGCTGTCGAGGCGCTCCCCCGCGAGCTCGACGCAGAGCGGAGCCGCCCGCTCGGCGAGCCCGCCGCCCTGGGCGGCCGGCCCTCGCTGCTCGTGCCAGGGGCCCCGCGGAGGCAGGCCGCCGATCAGCACCTGGCGGATCAACGCCGCCGCGCTGATGGTCGCGCCGGAGGTGTCACGACCGACGGCGTAGACCGGGTCCCCCGAGGTGAGCGCCTCGACGAAGTACTCGAAGAAGAGCTCCTCGAACTCGGCGTCGACGGGGTAGGTGATCGAGGTGTAGCAGCCGAGCGCGTGGCCGCTGGCCAGCGGGCAGGCCGCGCAGTCCTGGGTGTCCTGCACGGCGGAGGCCAGGTGCTGGAGCTCACGAAAGCTCGAGGGCTCCGCGCTGTCGCCGAAGCGGACGGCCAGCTCCTCGAGGGGCTTGCCGGTCCGCGCCTCGAGCTCCTCGCGCAGGCACTCCAGCGTGGCGAGCTGCGCCCGCTGCTTGACCGCCTCGCTGAACCGCTCGGGGCCGAGCGCTGTCTGCAGCCTGCAGCCCCGGAAGAAGAAGTAGTCGGCGCCCATCCGCGCCGTCTAGCACGCCGCGGCCGTCCGCCGCAACGACCTCGCCCTTGCTCCGGGCACACCGACCTGGCTGCGCTCACGCGTATGCTGCGCGTGCTGCGGCGTGAGATCGACTGAGCACCGCTGCTCCCGTCGAGCGAAGCCTCGCTGACCCGTCTCGCTACAGAATCCTGCCAGCCGGGTCGTCCCGCGGCACAGCACGACACAGCGCGCCTGAGCGGCTGCCGGGAAAACACACGCAAAGCGGCGCTGCCGCGGTTGGTATGTCGGTTGCTGAGTGGGCAGGTCGGACAAACGGGAGGACCTTCATGCCCTTCATGCTTCGACTGTTCTTCGGCCTCACCCTCCTCGGCGCGCTCGGCGGCTGCGTGGAGCGAGAGAGCTGCACCGCAGGTGCGTCGCAGGGCTGCGCCTGCGCCGGCGGCGCCAGCGGACGACAGCTCTGCGCCTCCGACGGCACCTGGGGCGAGTGCAAGGACTGCGGGGCCGCGGCCTGCGCCGAGGAGACCACGCAGGTCTGCCTCTGCGCGACGGGCGCGCTCGGCGTGCAGAGCTGCAAGGCGGGCCAGTGGGCCGCCTGTGGCTGCAGCACCTCGACCTGCCTCGCGGGGACCAACCAGGTCTGTCTCTGCAGCGGAAGGACGCAGGGCGTCCAGAGCTGCGAGAGCGGCGTCTGGGGCGCGTGCCAGGGCTGCCCCACCTCGGCGTGCGTCGACGGCGCCAACCAGGTCTGCCTGTGCACCGAGGGCAAGCACGGGATCCAGACCTGCAAGAGCGGCAGCTGGAGCCAGTGCTTCGGCTGCCTGGCCACCACCTGCGTCAACAACGCCGTGCAGGGCTGCCCCTGCCTCGGCGGCGGCCAGGGAGTCCAGACCTGCTACGGCGGGAGCTGGGGCGACTGCGTCGGCTGCCCGAGCGTCTGCCCGGAGGGCAAGACGCAGAGCTGCTCGTGCGACCTGGGCTACGGCTACCAGACCTGCAGCCAGGGCAAGTGGGGCACCTGCAAGTGCTCGTACAACTACTGGGACATCACGCCGCCGTACACCGACTGGGGTCCCTGGCCGTGGTGGCCCGACTACGGCCCCTGGCCGATGAAGGATTGAGCGTCAGCGCTCCACCACGACGGCGGTCCCCGCCGCCGTGTGCCCGAAGACCTCCGGCGTGTACATCTCCTCGGCGCGCGCCGGCGGCCGCACGAACCGTCCGGGCGTCCTCACCGTCGCGAGGTAGCGATAGGTGAGCTTGCCGGGCTGCATCAGGTCGCGGAAGAAGAGCACGCGGTCATCCCGCAGCTCGTGGTGATCGTAGCTGCTGCTCGGCTGCTCGCGCAGCTGGCGCGCCCCGTAGCCGTGGCTGGCCGTCTGCAGCGTGCTGTCGATCGCCTCCAGTCCGGCCGGGAGCGGATCCTCGACGACGACGTAGCGCCGCGCCTCGCCGCTCTCCACCTCCAGCGTGACCGCCACCGTGTCACCGACGCGGAGCGGCCCGGGCCGCGACCACGGCCGCCCCGCGTTGTCGAGGAGCTGCTCGCGTCGCTGCACCGAGAAGCCGTGCTGCCGCGCCGCCGCGGGGAGCTCGAGGCGCGCGTAGCGGAGGCGGGCCGTGTAGTAGAGCGTGCCGGCGCCGCGCTTGGCCACCAGCAGGTCGCGCGC
>JAKLHH010000376.1 GCA_022710245.1 Myxococcota bacterium | reverse complement strand
CCGAGAGCGCCGCGTTGAGCGCGCTCTGCGCCTGCGCGAGCTGCGAGAGGGTCTCGGTGGGGTTCGCGTCGCCGAGCGCCCCCCGGTCCTCCCGGAGCTGCAGCTCGCGGGTCTCCAGCGAGGCGTCGATCGAGCGGAGCCGCTCGCCGAGGCGCCCGGCCTTGGCCCGGGCAGCCGTGATCTGATCGTGGTCGCTGGTCATGGTGCTCACCGCACCCCGGATGGTGGTGGTGTCGTTCGTGGCCAGCGCGGAGCGCAGCGTCTCCAGGTCGGCGAAGACGTCGCGCCCGCCCGCGACGGTGAAGGCCTCAGCGCCGCTGATGCTCGCCTCGGCGACCTGCTCCGGTGAGGCCACGACGCGCCGCACGCCGCTCAGGTCGCCGGTCGCCGCGCCGGTGGCGTCGAAGGGCGCCGCGCCGGTCTCGAAGCCGCCGAAGAGATAGACGTCGCCGCGGCGCGTGTTGGCGAGCGCGATGATCTGGTCGCGGATCTGCTGCACCTCGCCCGCCATCGCCGCGCGATCCGAGGCGCTCACGCTGTCGCTCGCCGCGTTGATGGCGAGCTCCCTGGCGCGGGTCAGCAGATCGCTCACGGTGTCGAGCGCCGCGTCGCTCGCGTCGAGTCCGCCGATGGCCTGCGACACGTTGCTCCGGCACTGGCTGACGCGCTCGAGATCGGCGCCGTTGCGGAGCAGGCCCGCGGCGGCCACCGGATCGTCGGCGGCCGTCGCCACCCGCTGCCCGCTCGTCGCCTGGCGCTCGCGGACGTCGATGCGGTAGCGCAGGCGCGCCAGGTCGGCGCTCGACCTCAAGGTCCCCATCTGTTCAGTCACACGCAGCATGGCCTCACAGCTTCATCAGCTCGCCGAGGAGGCCGTCGATCACCGTCAGCACCCGCGCCCCGGCCTGGTAGGCGCGCTGGTACGCCACGAGCTGGGTCATCTCCTCGTCGAGCGAGACCCCCTCGCTGCTCGCCTGCAGCGTCTGCAGGTAGGTGAGCTGGTCGCTCCCGATCGTCGCCTCCTCGGAGGCCTTCGCCGCGTCGCTGCCGACCTGGGCGGCGAGTCCGCCGGCCTCGGTGGCGAAGGTCGCGGTGTTGCCTGCCGCGACGGACGCGCTGGCGAGGCCCGCGAGGGTGATGGCGTTCTCGCCGTTGCCGGGCACGCCGGCCGCCGTCGACGACGCCGCGATCTGGTCCGCCGTGATCCCCGCCCGCAGGCTGAGGGCGGCGGCCGCGCCGGTGACGGTGGCCAGCGGCTGGAAGAGCGAGCGCCCGCCGACGCCGTCGAGGCCAAAGCCCAGCTGGTGCTGCCCGTTGACCTGCGCGGCGAGGTCGTAGGCGAGCTGGTCGAGCCGCGCCTTCGCCGCCGGCACCGCCTGGTCGCGCACGGAGAGGAGGCCGCCGAGGCTGCCGCTGGTCACGCGCGCGGTGAGGTCGAAGCGCTCCGGCCCGTCGACGAGCTCGAGGCGGTTCCTGCCGCCGAGCGCGGCGTCGGGGGTCGCCTGCAGCGTCGCCGCGTGGTCGGCCTGCACCAGGGTGAGGCCGCCCACCAGCACGGTGACCTTGCCGCTCCCGTCGACGAAGCTGGTGGCGCCGGCCGCCGAGGCGAGCTCGGAGACGAGCTGGTCGCGCTGATCGCGCAGGTCGCTCGCCTCCTGGCCGCCGGCCTCGGCCTGCGTGATCTGGGAGTTCAGCGCGGCGATCTTCGCGGCCTTGAGGTTGAGCTCGGGCAGCGCGGCGGCGAGGTCGCGGTCGGCGCCGGCGGCGATGGTCTCGAGCTCGCCGGCGACGCGGTTGAAGGTGTCGGCGACCTTCTGCGCGGCGGTGAGCACGCGCCCCCGCGCGGCCCCGTCCTCGGGGCTGGTCGCGAGCGCGGAGAAGCTGCTGAAGAGCCCGCCGATCGCCGCGCCGACGCCGCTGTCGCTGACGTCGCCCGCGCTCCTCGAGAGCTGCGCGAGGAGCGTCTCGCGGGTGCCGGTGCGGCCCTCCTCGGCGAGGCTCGCGGCCACTCGCCTGGCGAGGAGCCCGTCGGCCACGCGGGCCGCCCCGTCGAGCCGGACCCCTCCGCCGAGCCCGGGCGGCGGCGCGATGGGCGAGGTGAGCAGGCGCCGGCGGTGGAACCCCGGCGTGTTGACGTTGGAGATGTTATGACCGGTCAGCTCGACGCCCGCCTGGGCGGTGCTGATCGCGGAGCGGCCGATGAGCAGGCCGTCGAGGAGGCTCATCTCAGCCCCTGCAGCTCACCACGGCCTGGGCGGCGCGCTGCCGCCGCCCCGAGGGGCCGTAGGAGGGAGGCTGCTGACCGCAGGTCAGCAGCTCGTGGATCTGGCGGCTCAGGCTCGAGGCGAGCGCGAGGTTGTGGCGCGCCGCGCTCGCCACCCGCCTCACCTGCTCCACCACGCGCGCGCCGGCCTCGCGAGCGACCTCGTCCGCCAGGCGCTCCTTCTGCAGCGCGAGCGCCTCGAGGGTCGCCCAGTCCCCGCCCACCATGGCGCGGCGCTCCTCGGCGAGGAGCTCCTCCAGCTGATCGAGGGCGGTCACAGATCTTCCTTGGCGATGATCGCCGCGGCGAGCCGCTCGAGGTCGACCTGGTAGCGCCCCTCGGCGATCTGCTCGGTGAGGGCCTTGATGCGCTCGGCGTCCTGCTGCTGCAGGCGCTGCACGTCGCCGCTGAGGCTGACCCGATCTGTGCGCAGGCCGGTCGGGCGGGACGATGGGGTCGCCGCCTCGCCGCGCTCTACGAGGCGCATCGGGACGACGCTGGCTGGGCTGGTGATCTTCACGGTTCTGCCTCCGCTAGAGACAACGGCGGGAGGGGGGGCGCCTTGAGCGCTGAAGTGCCGCGGCCAATGAGGTCGCGGGCTTGGGTCCGGTTCGATGGGCCTGCTCTCTATTCTGATCACGCGCGGCGCCGCCCCGAGCGCCACCGTCAAAACCGCCCTCACCCCAGCTCCGGCCTTGACGCTCTCGCTTGACGCCCCGGCCAGCTCGCCGACGGGATCTCCGGAGGATCCAGCACCCGCGCCCTGGCACCTGCCTTGCACAGAAACCCTGGCGCAGGAGAGCAAAAAGAACATGGAGCAGAGACTCATCGCCGAGACCTGTGATCGCGTGCGGAGCGACGGCCTCACCGCCCTGCGAGCGCACCGGGTGAGCAAGCGTCAGGCCCGGCTGATCGAGCCGGAGGTGCTGGCGCCGGAGCAGGCCGAGCTCCATGACCTCAACCAGATCGTGCTCGCCGCCGTGGAGGACGCGCTGCCGCTCTGCCTGGCGCTGGGCGTGCGCATGGTCCTGCAGCAGGACCCGCGGCTCCCGGTCGTGCCCATGCTGCTCAGGCCCATCGAGGACGCGCTCGACAGCGCCATCGACCTCTGCCTCGACGGCGAGCGCGGCGTGGTCCGCGTCTTCACCCAGGCGCTCCCCGACCGCGCGGTGACCGTCGTCGAGCGCAGCTGCGGGTCGGCGCAGGATGAGCGGCGAGGTGGAGGGGGTGCGCGACGGCGCGCGGCGCCGGGCGAGGGGCACTTCGCCGAGAGCTGGATCGAGGTGGGCACGCTGGGACAGGTGGAGCTCCTCGTCGGCGAGCGGACAGCGCGCGCGCTCGGCGGCCGGCTGCGCGTCGAGCGGCGCCGCGACGACCTCCGCTTCCGCCTCGAGCTCCCGCGCAGCGACCACGAGCAGCACGCCCGCGTCGTCAACCCGCGGGGCGAGGACCGGCCCCGTGACCGCAGGCGGGGCCTGCGCTTCCCCGGCCTCTGCGCCCCCGTACAGCAGCAGGTCTTCGTGGTGGGGCTGCCCTGGTCCGGGGAGGACTGGAGCGATCGCGCCCGCGCGGACTGAACAACTGTCGCGGCGCCGCCCGGGCTGGGCGGTCGGGCGACGCCGCCGCGACGACAACTGTCGACCTTGCTCTGCCGGCTCGAGACCGGCGACGAACCTGGAGGAGCCGATGGAAGCCATCACCGAGACCAGCATCATCACGTCTGATCCGATCCCGCTCGCGCGCGCCGCGCTCGCCGAGTCGCCGGAGTACCTGCGCCACATCTGCACCACGATGAGCGCCTGCGGCGAGAGCCTGCGCGCCGGGCAGGACGACGAGGGGATGATCTTCTTCGCCCGGGGCGCCTCGGACCTCGGCCAGTTCATCCAGCTCTTCGGCCACATGGCGGCCATCGCGCGGCCGAGCCAGGCGTCCAACACCGACGCGTTCAAGGTGGACCTCTACGGCGCCGTGAAGGCGATCGACGACTCGATCACCCGGCAGGACATGGTCGCGCTCTCGGACGACATCGAGACGCGGCTGGTGCCCCTGCTGCAGCGCTGGGACGGCGTGGCGGCCGAGCTCGAGAGCGGCCTCGCGCACCAGGTCGTCTGACGCCAAATCACCGGTCACGATTCTCGAACAGTCACCCACGAATCGTGACCGGTGATTTGGTAGCTTTCCGACGGGGAGCGGGCGCGACCCGTCCTCAAACGAACCTAGATGAGCGAGCGAACTCGCGCTCGTTCATCTAGCGAGCGCCTCAAGCTCCACCTGGTCTCGCCGATGTGACGGGCGGAGCTCTGTCGAGGGAAGACGTGCGCCGTGCCGAGAGCATCGATCGCAGCGGGGAGGTGGCCCGGACCGTGGCCGTCGATCGCCATCGCGGCGGCGGCGGGGGTGATGCACGCGGTCGGGGTGACGACGAGCGGCCCGATCCGGAGCTCGAGCAGGCCGTCGCGGAGGTGCGCGCGGCTGCTGCCAGCGCGGGTCGCGGCCTCGAGCTCGCCTTCGACGCGCAGGCGGGCATGCACGCGCTCTACGTGACCGAGGGCGCGGCGCGGCGGCTGCTCCGTCACGTCTCCGCGCCGGAGCTGCTCCGGCTGGCGGCGCTCCTCAGAGGCGGGCGCACGCAGCTCCTCGACCGCGTCCTCTGAGCGAGCTGGGCGACGCGAGCACACGGCGCGAAGGGGCGTCCATTCGGAGCTGCGGCGACGAAGAGGAGGAAGGCATCATGTCCGAGATCACCTTCAACGGTCTGGCGAGCGGGCTCGACACCGCGTCGATCATCAGCGCCCTGGTGCAGGTCGCCAAGCAGCCGATCACCCAGCTCGAGAGCAAGAAGACCTCCATCAACACCAAGCTCTCGGTCCTCTCCGACCTGAGCAGCCGTCTCGGCTCCCTCCGCACCGCGGCGCTCGCCCTCGACACCTCCAAGGAGGTCCGCAGCTTCGCCGCCTCGAGCAGCGACACGACCACGCTCACCGCCGCCGCGACGAGCTCGGCGGCGCCGGGGACCTACCCGGTGGTCGTGCAGCGCCTGGCGGCCGCCCAGCGCTCCTACAGCAACACGGTCGCGTCGTCCGATGGCCTGAACCAGGTCGGCAGCGGCACGCTCGGCATCCAGGTGGGGAGCGGGACCTGGAAGACCATCACCATCGACCAGAGCACGCAGACCCTGCAGGGCGTCGCCACCGCGATCAATGGCGCCAACGCGGGGGTCACCGCCTCGGTGGTGAAGTACTCCGACAACCAGTACCGGCTGCTGATCAACGGCACCCAGCTCGGCGCCGCTGGCGCGGTCAGCTTCAGCGAGACCGGCACGCTGGCGACCACGCTGGGCCTGAGCACGAGCACGCCCGCGCAAGCGGCGGTGGACGCCTGGATCCAGATCGACGGCAACGACATCTACCGCGCCAGCAACCAGATCAGCGACGCGCTCCCCGGGACCACGCTGAACCTGGTGAAGCCGAGCGCCACCCCGGTCACCCTCACCATCGCCGCCGACCCGGACGCCATCGCGGCGAAGGTGCAGACGATGGTCAGCGCCTACAACTCGGCGATGGCGCTGATCAAGAAGCAGAACACCTACAGCGGCGAGGCGAAGACCGA
Organism: Myxococcota bacterium; assembly: GCA_022710245.1. Next base: position 1,333 of record JAKLHH010000376.1, on the reverse strand, counting down.
CAGCCTGATCGGCGACTCGACGCTGCTCGAGATCAAGCGCCGGCTGCAGTCGATCATCTCGGGCCAGGTGAGCGCGGTGACCGGCGACTACAAGGCGCTCTCGCGGGTGGGGATCTCCACCAACCGCGACGGGAGCCTCACCCTCGACACCTCCGCGCTGAAGAAGGCGATCACCACCGATCTCGACAGCGTCACCGCGCTCTTCAGCTACAGCGACAACAACTCGAGCACCGACAACGACGGCGTCGCCGTGCGCCTGATCAGCGCGCTGGATGACATCCTCCGCAGCTCCACCGGCCTCCTCGCGGCGCGCCAGAGCGGCCTCACCGACACCGTCGAGTCGATCGACACCAGGGTCGCGGCGCTGCAGCGGAGCGTCGACACCTACGAGGCCGGGCTGAAGAAGCAGTTCACCGCGCTGGAGACGCTGCTCTCCAGCCTGCAGAGCCAGGGAAGCCAGCTGAAGATCTCGTAGCGCGCTGCCCCTCGCGGGATCCGCTCAAGTCCCGCCTCGACGTGGCGTTGATAGGAACGAATAGCTCAGGCGCGAAAGCGGACGGCAAGGGAGCCGGCGCCTCGCTCACAGGAGAGACTCATGCCCCTCGCGTCACTGGATCTGCAGACCAACATCGGCTCGCTCAACGCCCAGCGCAACCTGGCGGTCAACGAGCGGACGCTGAACCGCTCGATGTCGCGCCTCTCCTCAGGGTTGCGCATCACCTCGGCCGCGGACGACGCGGCCGGCCTCGCCATCAGCGAGAAGCTGCGCGCGGCGACCCGCGGGCTCTCCCAGGCCCAGCGGAACGCCAACGACGGCATCTCCATGCTGCAGACGGCCGAGGGCGCGCTCAACGAGACCAGCGACATGCTGATCCGCATGCGCGAGCTCGCGGTGCAGTCGGCCAACGGCACGCTCGGCACCTCCGAGCGCGTGGCCCTGAACAACGAGTTCACGGCCCTGCGGCAGGAGATCAACCGCATCGCCGAGACGACCGAGTTCGCCGGCCTCAAGCTGCTGAACGGCGTGCAGTCCGCGGGAGTGACCTTCCAGGTCGGCATCGGCGCGACCAGCAACGACCGCATCACGGTCTCCATCACCAAGTCGACCGCGTCGGCGCTCAACGCGAGCCTGACGACCGACACCATCAGCCAGGCCGCGGGCGCGCTCTCCGCGCTGGCGCACATCGACACTGCGCTGAACACCCTCAGCCTGCAGCGCGGCGTCTACGGCGCCAAGCAGAACCGCCTCTTCTCCACCATCAACAACCTCGCCGCGATGACCGAGAACCTCTCGGCGGCAAACTCGCGCATCCGGGACGCGGACGTCGCGGCC
>JAKLHH010000375.1 GCA_022710245.1 Myxococcota bacterium | reverse complement strand
GCAGGGCGAATTCGCCCTTCATCGCGGAGCCTCCGAAGGAGGCGAGCAGGGCGAATTGCGGCGGTCTCATCCCGGAGCGGCCGGAGGCCGCGAGGACCCGCAATTCAAGGAGGAGAGCTTCCGGGAGTCAGCCCGCGCCTGGTCAGGCCCTCAGGGGTTGACCTGCTGGCTCATGAAGACGTACCCGCTCTGCGCGGGCACGCTCACCTTCAGCGTGCCGCTCGCGGGCGCGGTCCAGGTCTGCAGCCCGGGGGCCTTCTCGGTCGCGCTCTTGCCGTCGCACATCAGGTACCAGGTGCCGCCGCCCGGGAAGCTCACGTTGAAGTCCTTCGCCGCCGCCTCGAAGTTCACCAGCACGACGAAGTTGTTGTCCTTGGAGACGTTCTTCAGCGCGGCGCCGACGGCGCTCTGCCAGCTCGCCGTGTTCCAGTCGAAGTAGTCCGGGCTCCCGTCGGGGCCCTGCAGGTCGAGCCGCAGCGCGGGGTGCGCGAGGCGCAGCTTGATCAGCCCGGCGTAGAAGGCGACCAGATCCGCGTTGGTGCTGGCCAGGCTCCAGTCGATGGTGTTGTTCGCCTGCTTGACCGCCTCCTTGCTGCCGCCCGGGTGGTAGTTCCCGTAGTGGACGCGCAGCAGCTCGTCGCCGCTCCAGACCATGGGCAGCCCCATCGACATCAGGAGGTGCACCGCCGCCGCCTTCACCTGCTGCTTGCTGGCGCCGATCCTCGTCGAGAGCGTGCCCTCGTCGTGCGCCGAGAAGTAGTTCACGATCTCCGCCGGCCGGCTCCAGCCGTCGTCGTGCGAGTAGTAGGTCACCTTGCCGAGCTTCGCGGCGCTCGCCGCGCCCTTCTTCACCGCCTCCCACAGCTCGTACTTGTAGCCGGTGCCCCAGGAGGTGACGAGCACCTCGCCGAGCTTGGCGTTGAGCGCCTGGATCGCCGCGTTGTGCGGGCCGCTGAACTCCTCGAAGAGGAAGTAGCGATCGCCGTAGCCGCGGTCCTTGAGCGCCTGGATGATCTCGAGCACCGCGGGGCCGTCCATGTTCTCCGTCGAGTCGAGGCGGAAGCCGTCGAGGTGGTAGGCGTCCATCCAGTAGCGCAGGCTGTCGAAGATGAGCTTCTTCACCATCGGCCGCCAGCTCGCCACCTTGTCGCCCCAGGCCAGGCGGTCGTTCACCGGGTCGCCGTTGTCGTCGTAGTCGAAGTAGTAGACGGAGTCGATCTGCCAGAGCGGGTTGCAGGTGTGGTCGACGTGGTTGTAGACCGCGTCGACGATGACCGCGATCCCTGCCTGGTGGAGCACGTCGACGAGGTGCTTGAGCTCGGCGACCTGCGCGCCGTGCGCCGACGAGGCGAGCCCCGCCTCGGGCGCGAAGTGGAAGGTGGTGTTGTAGCCCCAGCTGTAGCCGTCCGAGCAGTACTCGAAGATCGGCATCAGCTCGACGGCGTTGACGCCGAGCTGCTTCAGGTAGGGGATCTTCTGCTCGAAGCCCGCGTAGGTGCCGCGCAGCGCCGGATCGACGCCGCTCGAGGCGTGCGAGGAGAAGTCCGAGACGTTGAGCTCGTAGATGACCAGGTCCTTGCGCGGCGGGCGCTTCCAGGCGGCGTCCTTCCAGGCGTAGCTCCCCAGGGTGATGAGGCTCTTGCCGCGCGCCTGCACCGCCGCCTTGCCGTAGGGGTCGGAGACGTGGACGCTGCCGTCGAGGACGAACTCGTACTGCACCCCCTCCGGCTTGGCGATGGGGACCACCGCGCGCCAGATCCCCTCGGCGTTCTTCGTCAGCGGCGTCGCCGTGGCGCTCCAGCTGTTGAAGTCGCCGGCCGCGTGGACCGTCTTCGCCTTCGGCGCGAAGAGGGAGAGCTCGACCAGCCCCGGCGCGAGGAGGTTGGCGCCGAGGAGACGGCCGCCGTAGGTGCTCCAGTCGGGCTCGCCGGCGGGGAGCAGGTCTCCGGCCGGAGCGCCGGCCTCGGTGCGCGCGCCCGCGTCGGTGCGCGCACCCACCTCGCCGATCGGCGCGAGGTCGGGCAGCACGCCGGCCTCGCGGCCAGGGAGGGCCGAGCTGGCGTCACCGCACGCGGTGAGGAGAAAGAGGAGGAAGGGGACGAGCGCGACGACCGCGCGTCGAGGATCACAACAGGCTCGGGCGGGGCGGTGCTCTGGCATGGGCCTCCCGTTGCCAACGGCAACGCAGACGGGTGCGCGGTCGGGAGGCGAGCAGCTTCCATGCCACGCGCCTGGAGGTCGCGAGGGCCGCGAGCAGCCAAGCCGGCGCAGCTCGGGCGCGCACTGGACGGTGGGGTCGATCACCTCTGCGCGCGAGGCCGGCGAAGTGGCCGCGCCGCGGGTTTCTGGTAGCCTGTCCGGCAGGAGGACGTGGATGACCGCGACGCTGATGCCCGGGACGTTCGGCTGGATCGAGCTCGCCACCCCTGAGGTGGAGGCCGCGGGAGCCTTCTACCGGCAGCTCTTCGGCTGGGAGCTCGAGGAGCACGCGCTGGCGGGCGGCGAGCGCTACCTGGCGCTCCGCCTGGAGGACGCGCTCGTCGGCGGCCTGCGCCCGCTCGCCGTGCCTCAGGGAGCGCGGGGCGGGGCGCGCCCCCCGAGGCGCCCGCGCTGGACGCCGCACGTCGTCGCGCTCGACCTCGAGCAGGCCGCCCGGCGCATCCCGCCGCTCGGGGGCCGGGTGATCGAGGGACCGCTCGAGGTGGCCGGGCTCGGCCAGGCGCTGCTCCTCGAGGACCCCGGCGCGGCGCCGCTCGCGCTCTGGCGGCCGCGCTCCTCCGCCGCCCCGCCGGCCGGCGCACGCGGCAGCCTCTGCTGGGCCGAGCTCCTCAGCAGCAACGTCGACCTCGCGGCGCGCTTCTATGCCGAGCTCCTCGGCTGGCGGCCGGAGCTGCCCGGCGACGAGACGGAGTACGTCACCTTCAGCCTCGGGGACCAGCAGGTCGCCGGGCTGATGCCGATCGATCCCCTCTGGGCCGAGGTGGAGCCGCACTGGATGGTCTACCTGGCCACCCCGGACTGCGAGGCAGCCGCGGGGCAGACCCGCGAGCTCGGCGGCAGCGTGCTGGTGCCGCCGACGGAGATCTCCGAGGTGGGGCGCTTCGCGGCGCTCGCCGATCCGCAGGGGGGGCGCTTCGCGGTGCTCGAGCTCTCGGCGTAGACCTGCTGACTCGACCCCGGCTAGCGCGCCGGCGCCGACGAGGGCTGCTGCGCCTTGCCGCAGTGCCCCTCGAGCTGGCACATCTTCTTCTCCCAGAACGAGAGCGGCCGCGGTCCCTCGACGCGCTCGCCGTTGACGAAGAAGATCGGCGTGCCGGTGAGCTTGCGCTTCATGCCCGCCTCGATGTCCTCGGAGACCTCGCGCTGGGTCGCCGGGTCGGCGACGCAGCGCGACAGCGGCCCCGCCTCCATCCCGACCTGCGCAGCGAGGCGCCTCAGCGTGTCCTCGTCGAGGTTCTCGCGGTTCGCGAAGAGGAGCTCCTCGTACGGCCAGTACTTCCCCTGGCGGGACGCGCAGCGCGCGTAGACCGCCGCGCGGCAGGCGTCGGCGTGGAAGGGCCGCTTGACCAGCGGGTTGCAGGCCATGTCGAGCGGGAAGTCGCGGTGGACCAGGTAGACCTTGCCCGGGAACTGCCGCAGCACCTCCATCATCACCGTGTGGGCGACGCCGCAGTGCGGACACTGGAAGTCGGTGAACTCCTCGATCTTGAGCGGCGCGCCGGGCGGCCCGATGGTCTGCCCGAGGGTGGGGAGCCCCTGCCAGGCCGAGCGCACGGTCGCCTGCGGCGCCGCGTTGACGAGCCTCGACATCCAGAAGGGCTGCGAGCCCACCGCGCCGAGGAGGACGAGCACGCCGAGCAGCCACGCCGGTCGGCGCAGCAGCCCGAGGAGCTCCTTCGGCCCCAGGGCGACGAGCGCGCCGAGCCGGCGGCGGCCGGCGATGCCGAGGATCAGCGCGAGGAGGAGGACCGTCCCGTAGATGGTCATGCAGACGAGGCAGAACGAGTGGATCAGCGCGTGGGAGATATAGGCGAGGATCCCGCACGCCGGCAGCGCGAGCAGGCTCGCCACGAAGAGGAGCGAGTCCCAGGCGCGCAGGCGCCAGCGCCCGCTGGCGGAGACGGCGACCACGCAGAGGGCCACGGCGAAGAAGTCGAGCCCCCAGGCCGCGATGGGGACGCCGAGGAACACCGAGTAGGTGCTGTTCGCCACCGTGACGCAGTTGAGCCGGTCGCTCACCGCGCAGAAGCTCGTCACCTGCTCGCCGGGCGCCGCCGTGTGCACCTTGACGTAGAGGTGCAGCAGGTAGGCGCTGGAGAGCGCGCCGAGGAGGAGGAGCGTCAGCACCGGCGCGAGGAGGAGCTTGCGGCGCCTGGCGTCGCGGTCCGTGCTCGTCGGTCCTCGCTCTCGTTTGCCGCGGCCCATGCTCGCTCAGTCCTTCGCGCCGAGGTCCCCGAGCGCGCGCAGGAGCTCCTCGGTCTTCTCCTGCATCAGCCGCTCGTCGCCGCGCGACTCCACGTTGAGGCGCACGACCGGCTCGGTGTTCGACATGCGCAGGTTGAAGCGCCAGGCGCCGAGGTCGAGGCTGACGCCGTCGACCTCCTCGAGGGAGAGCGCCTGCTGCTCGTAGCGCTGCCGGAGCGTGCGGATCGCGCCGGCCGGGTCGGGCACGTGCCGGTTGATCTCGCCGCTCGCCGGGAAGCGCCGCATCCGCTCGCCGACCAGCGCCGAGAGGGGCGCGCCGGTGGCGCAGACCGCCTGCGCGACCAGCAGCCAGGGGATCATGCCGCTGTCGCAGTAGGAGAACTCGCGGAAGTAGTGGTGCGCGGACATCTCGCCGCCGTAGAGCGCGTCCTCGGCGCGCATGCGCTCCTTGATGAACGCATGGCCCGACTTGCACTGCACCGCCACCCCGCCCGCGGCCTCCACCATCTCCAGCGTGTTCCAGGTCAGGCGCGGGTCGTGGATGATCTTGGCCCCGGGCTCGCGGGCGAGGAGCTGCTGCGCGAGGAGCCCGACGATGTAGTAGCCCTCGATGAAGGTGCCCTGCTCGTCGAAGAGGAAGCAGCGGTCGAAGTCGCCGTCCCAGGCGACCCCGAGGTCGGCGCCGGCCTCGCGGATCGCCGCCACCGTCTGCGGGCGGTTCTCCGGCAGCAGCGGGTTCGGGATCCCGTTCGGGAAGGTGCCGTCCGGGCGGTAGTTGACCTCCACCATGCGGAAGGGCAGGCGCCTCGCGAGCGGCTCGAGCGCGACGGAGGCGCAGCCGTTCCCCGCGTTGGCGACGATCTTCAGCGGCTTCAGCTCGCCGAGGTCCACGTAGCCGAGCACGTGCTCGACGAAGGCGGGGCGCGTGTCGACGCGCTCCTCGCGGCCGCGGCGCGCGGCGGGCGCGAAGCCGCCCTCGAGCTCGCCGAGGAGCGCCTCGATCTCCTTCAGCCCGGTGTCGCCGCTGATCGGGCGCGAGCCCTCGCGCACGAACTTGAGGCCGTTGTAGTCCATCGGGTTGTGGCTGGCGGTGACCATGATCCCGCCATCCACTCCGAGGTGGGAGGTGGCGAAGTAGACCTCCTCCGTGCCGCAGAGGCCGAGGCTGGCCACGTCGACCCCGGAGAGGGTGAGCCCCTCGGTGAGCGCCGCGGCCAGGCCCTGCGAGGAGAGCCGCACGTCGTGCCCGACCACCACCCGGCGCGGCTTCACCACCTGCGCGTAGGCGTGGCCGATCGCGCGCGCGAGCCCCTCGTTGAGCTCGTCGGGCACACGGCCGCGGACGTCGTAGGCCTTGAAGCAGGGGTAGCGCTTGCTGGGCATGCTGGGCTCCCGGATCGGGCTACAGGCTACTGATTTCGCGCCTGCTCAGCAAGAGCTAGCGAGCGAGGGCGAGCCGCCTCCGGGCCCCCCTCCCGCGCGGGTCAGCGCAGCGCCGGCTCGAGGCTGGCGACGAGCTTCTTGATCTCCTCGGTGCGGGAGCGGGGCACGACCAGGGTGCGCCGCCCGGCGCGGACCACGATCAGGTCCTCCACCCCGACCAGCGCCACCACCTCCTCGGGGTCCTCGCAGAAGACCAGGTTGCCGCGCGAGGCGGCGGCGCGGAGCTCGCCGCGGCGGGCGTTGCCGGCCCCGTCCGGCGCGAGGAAGGGCTCGAGCGCGAGCCAGCCGCCCACGTCGCTCCACTCGAAGGCCGAGGCGACGCAGCGCACGCTGGCCGCGTGCTCCATCACGCCGAAGTCGATGGAGACGGGCTTGAGCGGCTCGAAGGCCTCGCGCAGGCGCTCGTCTCCGTCGGGCCGACCCAGCGCGGCGGCGGCGGGCTCGAGGTGCTCGAGGTGCTCGGGGAGCTGGCGGCGGAGCTCGGCGAGGATCGCCGAGGTGGTCCAGACGAACATGCCGCTGTTCCAGTAGTAGCTCCCGCTCTCGACGTACTGCCGCGCGGTCTCGGCGTCGGGCTTCTCGCGGAAGCCGAGGAGCTGGTAGTGCGCGACCCCGTCCTCCTCGCGCACCCGCTCGCCGCGCTGCAGGTAGCCGTAGCCCGTCGCCGGGAAGGCCGGCTCGATGCCGAAGGTGTAGAGCGCGCCCTCGCGCGCCCCGGCCGCCGCCGAGGTCAGCGTGCGCTGGAAGAGCTCGACCGGGCGGATCAGGTGATCCGAGGTGAGCACCGCCATGGTCACGTCGCCCCAGCGCTCCCGGCAGACGAGCGCGGCCAGCGCCACCGCCGCCGCCGTGTCGCGGCGCAGCGGCTCGCCGATCACGTTGGCAGCCGGCAGCTCGGGGAGCTGCTCGCGGACGAGCTGGGTGAAGCGGGCGCTGGTGAGCACGAGCACGCGCTCGGGCGGCACCAGCGAGGCGACGCGATCGTAGCTGAGCTGCAGCAGGCTCCGCTCGCCGAAGAGGGTGAGGAACTGCTTCGGCTTCGTCTCGGTGCTGAGCGGCCAGAAGCGCGTGCCGGCGCCGCCGGCCATGATCACGACGGCGAGGTTGGGGGTGGTGCTGGTCATCGCTCGGTCCTCTCGCGGCTGGCGTGGGGTGAGCTCAGGCGGGCTCCGACGAGGGTGGCGGCCTTCGCTCGCGAGCTCACGGCGGGAGCGGGTCCGGTCCGGCGCTCGCGAGCTCACGGCGGGAGCGGCGGTCCGGTCCGGCGGGGCGGCCGGGTTCGAGCGGCGGGCTGGCTACTGACCGACCTTGCGCTCGAGGCTGTTCACCGAGTCCTCCAT
>JAKLHH010000374.1 GCA_022710245.1 Myxococcota bacterium | reverse complement strand
CAGCAGCTCGAGGAGGGCGTGGCCGCGGTCTGCCGCGACGCGCCCGGCCTCGGCCGCGCGATCGTGACGCTGACGCTCACCGCCACCGCGCGGCGCGTGCTCGAGGCCGCCGGCGCGCCGAGCGCGCTCCTGCTCGGCGAGGACCAGGGCGCGGCCTGGGACGAGGCCCTGGCCCAGGACAGCCTGCAGAAGGGGCGGCGGTTCTACGAGCGCGAGCGAGAGGAGATCGTCCTCGGGCAGGACCTGGAGACCGAGGAGGCCTACCTCAAGGCCTCGCGCGCCGGGCGCGGCGAGCGGCTCGACCGCGCGGCGAAGCGGAAGGTCTGGGCCGTGCTCCAGGCCTACGAGGCGGCGCTCGCGCGGCGGGGAGGCGATGACCCCGGCGGGCTGGCGCGGCGGGCGACGCGGCTGCTGCGCGAGGGGAGGGCCGGGACCCCGTTCACGGCGGTGGTCTGCGACGAGGCGCAGGACGCGAGCCGCTTCGAGCTCCGGCTGCTCGCGGCGCTGGCGAGTGATGGTCGCGGCAGCACCGCCCCATCGCCCGACCTGGGCGGCGCCACCAGGGGCGAGCCCGGCGAGGCGGGCCCGGGCGCCGACCGGCTCTTCCTCGTCGGCGATGGGCACCAGCGACTCTACCAGCGGCCGACCTCGCTCCGGGCCGCGGGGATCGAGGTGCGCGGGCGCTCTTACCGGCTGCGCCTCAACTACCGCACGACCCAGGGGATCTGCGCGGCGGCGCTGGAGGCGCTCGCGGGCGTGCCGTCCGACTGCCTCGAGGAGGACCAGGACCTGGAGGGCGACGTCACCGCCGGCTACCGCTCGCTGCGCGGCGGCGAGCGGCCGGAGCAGCAGGCCTTCGAGACGCCCGCCGCCGAGGCTGACTTCCTCGCCGCGCGGATCCGCGAGTGGACCGAGCGCCCGCTCCTCGTGCTCTCGCGCACGCGGACCATGGTCGCGGCGCTCGAGGAGCGCCTTCGCAGCCGCGGCGTGCAGACGACGCTCCTCGGTGACACGGACCTCGTGCCGAGCGGCGAGCACGTGCTCCTCGCCACGCTGCACCGCTCGAAGGGCCTCGAGGCGCCCCGCGTGATCCTCGCCGGCATGCAGGAGTGCCCGCTCCGCTTCCCGGGCGGGAGCGAGGAGGACCGCGAGCTCTGGCGCCATCGCGAGCGGCTCCTCGTCTATGTGGGGATGACGCGGGCGCGGGACGCCTGCGTGATGACGCGCGTCGCGCCGCGGCCGCTCGCGGTGACCGGGGACGCCGCGGCGGCGGGCGGGCGTGCCCGCAAGACGAGACGCCCCCGGTAGACGGGCCGAGCCGCGAGCGCTCGTCGACGCGTCAGGCTCGCCGGGCAGGCTCACCGACTCGCCGGCCTGATGGGGCGGCGCTCAGTCGACCTGGCGCACCTCGACGGCGATGACTCAGTCGACCGGGCGTACCTCGACGGCGATGACCTCCCGCACCCAGCCCGAGCCGGAGAGCCGCGCGTCACGCTGGAACGCCTCCAGCGCGGCCTCGCGCGCGCGCCGCTCGTCGCGAGCGTCAAGCTGGTAGCACGCACGGTACGGCTCGCCGGGGACGGCCCCCGCGTGCTTCTCGTAGGTCGGCTCCCGGTACCGGATCGTCACCTCGAACCGCCGCATCTCGTGATGGTGACGGCCGGCCCGCCCAGCACAAGAGGTGAAGTCGGCGCGAGCCGCGGGTGTGCAGCGGGGTTGCACGGTCCGTGCGGCGCCGTCCGGCGCCAGGGTGGACGCTGCTACCGCAGGACCTCCACCGCGTGCTCCTCGAGCACCCACTTCTCGCGCGTGGAGACGCCGAGCGTGCCTGACTCGCTGAGCCCCCAGCAGCGGACGTGGCCGGCGGCGTCGCGCGCGCACCAGTGGTTGTAGCCGGCGACGAGCTGCACGACACCAACGAGGCCGGGCACACGGCGCGCGTGGGGGGCCCGCCAGCTGCCGCCCCAGCCGACGACCGTGCCGTCGCGGAGGAGGGCGTACGAGAGATCCAGGCCGAGCGCGTACTCCACCACGCCGCGCGGCCGCGCGCCGTCGGCGAAGGTGACCAGCACCGGCGCGCCTCGCGGCTCCCGCGTGCCGTCGCCCACCTCGCCGCTGCGGTTCGGCCCCCAGCAGCGCGGCTCGCCGCCGACGGTCACGCAGCGCGTGCCTCCCTGCCCCTGGACCCTCGCGGTGAGGAGCGTCCGCGGCGAGACGCCGAGCTTGAGGTAGCCTCGGGCCGGGCCGAGCGAGAAGGCCTCCACGCCCGTCGCCTCGGCGATTGGCACCAGGCGTCGCGCGCCGAGCCGGTTCTCCCAGCAGGTCGTGCCCCCGGAGCTGCGGGCGCAGATCCAGCGGCCGGCGTTGCCCTCGAGGGCCGTGACGCCCGCGACACCCTCCACGACCTGCGGCGCCCGGCTCGCGCCGCTCACGTCCCAGCAGCGCACGGCGCCGTCGACGAGGAGCGCGCAGGTCTCGTCGAAGGAGGCAGCGAGCCCCTGCGCGGGGGGCAGCGCCACGCGGGCGGCCGTCGACGGATCGGCCTCGGCCGACCAGCACCAGACCGAGGTGTCGCGCTGGAGCGCGCAGAGCCGCTCGACGCTGCCGCTGTCGAGGAGCCGCCCGCTCAGCGCGACCTGGACCGTCCCCGCGCGCGGGAGCCCGTCACGCGAGCAGGCGGCCCGCATGCCCGCGTGGCCGTAGCCGCACGAGCGCCCCCAGCAGTCGATGCGCGCGCCCGTCCAGGCGCAGGTGTTGTAGGGGACCGCGACCAGACCGGCGACGGAGATCGGCGCCCAGGGCCGCGGTGGCGGCCCCGCAGGTCGCTCGGGCAAGAGGCCGCAGGCGGCGAGGGCGAGGGAGGCGCCAGCGAGCGCGAGGCAGAGACAGCGCGGGTGGCTCAAGCAGCTCCTCCTGGAGCGAGACGCGTCGTGCGCCCCGACATTATGATCGCTCTCTCCGCCTCCGCTGTGCGGCCGAGCACACGGGATCGCTCACGGCACCGCTCGCCGCTCGTCGATCGGAGCCTGCAGGGGGCCTCGCACGAGCTCGCCGGTCATCGGCTGGCGTTGACGACGAAGGGCGCGCTGACGATCACGATGCCGCCGCCGGGCGGCCTGGGGAAGAGCCAGCGTCGCACCGCCTGCGCCAGGCAGCCCTCGACGGAGCTGCTCTGCAGCGTCGACTCTTGCACCGCCGAGGCGACCACCTGACCCGTCGCCGCGATGGTGAACTGCACCGCGACGCGGCCGCCCTCAGGGGGGAGCTCCGGGACGCCGCTGCCAAGGCAGTACTGCACCTCGGCCAGGTGACGCCGGATGATGCGGGAGAGGACGTCCTTCGAGAGAGAGCCTCGCACCTCGGGCCGACCGACGAGCACGCGCAGGTTCCTCCGGCTCGTCGAGGACGGAGCGGGCGCCTCGGCGGACTCTGGGCTCCGCGCGTGCGCGGCCGCTGCTGGCCCCTCAGGCATGGTGACGCGGAGGTCGGGACCGGTCGGCGCCCTCGACGCGACGCCCCCAGCCTGCGAGCTCCGCGCCACCTCCGGCGTGCGCGAGACCGCGCCGTCGCGCGTCGGCGTCGTCTGCGTCGCTCGCGTCTTCACGCTCCAGACGATCGCGGCGCCGGCGCCCAGGAGCACCAGCGCGACGAGGACGCCGACCCAGGGGAACCGCACCGAGAGGTGGGCCCCGCAGCGCGCGCAGAACCTCTCACCACCAGCGTTCCTCGCACCGCACTTGCCGCAGACCATGCAGGCTGTCTACCACGAAGCGCGACTGCAATTGAAGCTCCGCGCCCAGCGTTGCTAGAGTGCGATCAGAGGCGCCGCGTGCCAGAGCTCCACCACGCTCGACGAGCTGCACCTGCCATGGCTCTCGTCCTGCTCCTCGCGGGCGGCGCGGCGGCGTGCGCGCACGTGCAGCCCGAGTCGCGACCCGCTGCCGCACCCGTCGTCGACTGGAGCGGCGCGGTCGGGTGCCCGCGGCCGGAGGCGGTCCTCGCGCAGATCGCCGCACGCATCGGCGTCGCCCCCCGAAGCGCTCGCGGGTAAGCTCGGCTCGCTGCAGCAGAACCTGATGACCGCCATCCTGCTCCCCGGCGGGTACTGCTGAGGTCCTGGCCGGACCCTCCCGCGAGAGAACCCATGCGCAGGCGAGGGGGACCAGCGCCGCGCTGCTGCTTGGAACTGACGCGCCGGCCTGCTACCTTTTGCGTCCTCATGCGACGCCACGCGCCACCTCGCCTCGCCCTCCTCGCCGCGCTGCAGCTCGCTGCGCTGCAGCTCGCCGCGCTGCCGCTCGCCGGCTGCAGTGACTCGAAGACCGCGCCCGCGCTCGACCGCGCCGTGAGCGAGGCCGCGCCCGCGCTCGACGCGCTCCCCGGCGAGCGCGGCGCCGTCGACAGCGGCAGCGCCGCCGAGGCCGCGCCCGTCGAGCCGGTGCCGCTGGTCGTCCTCCACGTCACCGACCTCCACGTGGGCAGCGGCGATTACGCGATGGCCTCGCTCGGCTACGTGCTCTCCGAGGTCCTGCCCACCATCGCGCCCGCGCTGACCATCGACAGCGGCGACACCACCGACGGCGGCACCACCGACCAGTGGACCGCCTACCAGGGCGTCGTCCAGGGCAAGGTCCCGACCTGGCCCGGCTACCTCGAGGTGCCGGGCAACCACGACTGGAAGTACGACGACGGCAAGAGCTTCATGGCCGGCTCGCAGACGGGCAAGGCGGGCGGCGGGGCGTACGGCGTGAGCACGGTCGAGGCGCCTGGCGGGGCCGCGCGCGTGCTGAGGACCAACACCGCCGACAGCAACCTCGTCCCGCAGGCGCTCGCCGGCTATGTCACCAAGGACCAGCAGGACCTCCTCGCGAGCCAGCTCGCCGCCGCGCCGCCCGCCGTCCACAGCATCGCCGTCGGGCACCACCCGATCGACAGCCTGCTCGGGTTGAAGGTCCTCGGCACCAGCTCGCGCATGAAGGACCTCCTCAAGCAAGCCGCCGCCGAGGTCTACCTCTGCGGGCACGTGCACTCGAGCGACCTCACCTGGGTCGGTAGCACGCTCAGCATCCAGGGGCCCACGCTCGGCGACACGGGCAGCCTGAAGACCGAGCTCGGCTTCGTCGTGCTCGCGCTCGACGAGACCGGCCCCGCCGCGCGCGTCGTCGGGCTCGCCGCGGACACGCCGAAGGTGACCTGGCCCGTCGCGCTCATCACCACGCCCGCCGACCCCGCGCTGGGCGGCACCAACCCTCGCGCGAAGCCGATCGCGCCCGGCGCGAGCCTCAAGGTGCGCGCGGTCGCCTTCGCCCCCTCGGGCATCCAGCAGGCCGACGTCAGCCTCGGCAGCGGCGCCTGGACCAGCATGAGCGCGAGAGGCGGCGGCCAGCGCCTCTGGGCCGCCAGCCTCAGCGCGCCGCAGGAGCCGGGCAAGTACACGCTCACCGTGTCGGTGAAGAGCGCCGAGGGCACCGGCAGCCACGCGATCTCCGTCGAGGTCGGGCCCTGAAGCGGCGGTCGCCGTCCGTCCTCGATCAGCTCAACCCGAGACGGCCAGGCCCGAGGGGGCTAACGAACTTGCAGATCGCCCAGGCGAGCGCCGCGACAGAGGCGCCGCCGCGCAAGCAGGCCGATGAGCAGCAACCCGAGCTGCCCCAGCGTCGAAGCCCCGCTGGAGTCGCCGGAGGTGGCGCAACCACACCCGCCACCGCCGAGGCTACCCGGGGCCCCGGCGTCCCCCTGCTTCTCCTGGGCCGCGTCGCCGGCCGACGGCGACGTCTCCGCCAGGCGCTGATCTCCCTGGTGCGGGCCGGTGGCGTCGAGCCTGGACGCCCCATCAGGCTTGGGCGCCGCACCATCGGGTTTGGTCGCGCAGGCTCCGCCGCTGCAGTGCTCGAACGCACCGCGGTCCCAGGCTCCGTCGCTCCCGCGAGGGTTCCCCAGCAGGTCCACGTCATAGGGAGCGGCGAGCGAGGTTCCCGCGGCGGTTCCCGAGGTCAGACGAAGGTCGTTGCCCGCGTAGTTCACGAAGATCGAGGTTGGCACGTTGGTCTGCGCGTGAGCCTCGCCGTTGCCGCTCGCGCCCGAGAACGCGTTGTAGTCATGGGAGCCGCTGAGGTCCACGGACTTGTTGCCTACCCAGAGGTTGTTCTGCACCAGGTTATCGGTCCCGTCGGAGGCGAAGCCGGCCGCGCCCAGTCCGCGCACGAACGTGTTGTTGAAGATGCGGCAATGGGACGCATCTCCCCCCAGGAAGCCAACCGCACCGTCGCCCACGCCGAAGTCCATCGCGAGGTTGCCGTAGAACTGGAGGCCGTTCGCATAGGTGATGGCCACCAGCGCCGTGCCCCCGCCGGCGAGGTACGCGTTCTTGAAGATGTTGTAGCGGATGATCGCGTTGCTCCCGCTGTAGTAGAGGTTCACGATCTCGCCGTGGTTCGTGCCGTTGCCCGCCGCGCCGTCGGAGCCGCTATACTCCACGATCGCCCCCTCGGTGGTGCGGAGGAACCAGACGTTGTTGCTTCCGCGCACGCACATCCGGCTGAAGAGGAGGCGCTTGGCCGTGGTCCCGCCGTCGTAGCCATCGGTGTCGACCGCGTAGCGCCTGATGGTCGTGGACGGCAGGTTCTGGTAGATGGCGTCCACGTAGATATACCGGATGGTGATATCGCTGATGGGGACGCCGTAGTTCTGGATGACGATGTTCCCGTCCTGGTTGTTGTGGTCGAGGCGGAAGCCGTAGGCGCTGGCCGCGAACCAGTCCGCCTCATTCCGGGTCTGGCCGTCGAGGACGTAGTAGCCCTGCATGAAGTGAAGCTGGGACTTGAGCACCGCCTGCCCGTCGCCATAGGAGGGGTCCCAGCCGACCGCGGTGCCATGGTCGGAGGCAGTGGCCTTCTTGATGGTGATGGTCAGCGTACCCGAGAGCGGATCGTTGAAGACGTGGCTCCCGTAGTCCCCGTCTGCCACGTAGTAGGTGTCGCCTCGTTGCAGGGAGGCGGGGATGGTGGGATAGGCGTTGGTCCAGTCGGTCCCCTTGCCGTCGCCCTTGGCGCCCGCCCGTATGTAGTGGTTGGCGGCGAGCACCGGCGCGCCGCTGAGGACAAGGACCGCAGTGACCAGGCACCGGCCCAGCATCGCGCTCATGGCTGCCTCCTCGCAGGTGCCGACGGGTTGGCACCCGCGCTGGTGTCCTGAGGACGCCAGGCACTCTTGCTCGTC
>JAKLHH010000373.1 GCA_022710245.1 Myxococcota bacterium | reverse complement strand
GGCAAGAACGCGGGGTGGGACGATCGCCCCATCCCCCGACTTTGCCCTGCTTCGGAGGCTCCGCGATAGAGGGCGAACTTTGCCCTCGACGAAGGTGATCAGCGGTCAGCGCATCGCCCGCGGTGGAGTGCCGAGTGCGTTCCTTCGCCGCCCGGGATGTGGCAACATCGCCCGACCATCAGGAGAAGATCGTGCACAGACACTCGCCTTGCCTGCAGGTCCTCGTCGCGCTCGCGCTCACCCTCGCGGTCGCCGCGCCCGCCGCGGCGGCGAAGTTCAGGGCGCCGGAGGAGATCCCGGCCGAGCGACTGCTGAAGAACCTGAACGCCTACCTGAAGGAGCACCCGAAAGATCCGGAGGCCCTCTACCTGCTCGGCCGCGTCCACGGCTACGTCTTCGCTGCAGCCCGGCAGACGGTGCCGGCCTACGACGCCGGGAGCAAGAGCAGCCTGCCAAAGCTGTCGCCGAGACATGACCCCAGCGTCAAGCGCGGCGCGCCGAGCGATCTCGAGGCGTCGATCAAGTTCTTCCGGGAGGCGATCCGCCTGAAGCCCAAGTCGGGGCTCTACCACCTGGGCCTGGCCTGGATCATCACCGAGGGCATCCCCCTCGCCAAGCGGAGCCTGCTGCCGCTGCCCGGCGAGCCGACCCCGAAGGGCAAGCTGACGCCGGAGCTGGTGAGGGACCAGTGGCGAGAGCGCGCCATCCAGGAGCACCTGCTCGCCCACGACCTCGCCTCCGCCGAGGACCTCAAGATCGAGACCAAGCCGCTCCGCGGGATCGGCAGCCTGGTGAGCTACGAGGCAGGCAGCACGTACCGAGCCCTGGTCGAGTCGCGCGGGGAACGCCCCACGGACCGGGCGGCGCTGGAGAGGGTCAAGCGCACCCTGGCAGCGCTGCAGGCCAAGCCGAGGGGGCCGATCACGCCGATCGTCTTCTCGCTCCAGGCGGGCGCCAGCGCGACCCTCGAGCAGCTGCTCGCGCCGGGCCGCAGCGCGCGCTTCGACCTCGACGGAGACGGCCGCGTGGAGCGCTGGCCCTGGCTGCGGTCCGACACCGCGCTCCTGGTCTGGGATCCTGCCGGCGTGGGCACGATCAGCTCCGGGCGCCAGCTGCTCGGCTCGGTCACCTGGTGGATGTTCTGGCGCGACGGCTACCACGCCCTCGACGCGCTCGACGACGATCGCGACGGCAAGCTCTCCGGCGCCGAGCTCCGTGGCCTGGCCGCGTGGTTCGACCGCAACGGCAACGGCCGCAGCGACCCCGGCGAGGTGGTGCCGCTCGCCTCCCTCGGCGTGCGCGCCCTCTCCACCCGCGCCGACGCTGGGACCGGGGACGCGCCCCGTTGCCAGCGAGGCCTGGAGCTCACCGGCGGCCGCGCCCTGCCCACCTTCGACTGGACGCCCTCGTCCCTCGAGCGCCCGTAGAGGACCGCCTTCCGTCACTCACAGACGAAGGATCTATGCTGAGGCCCCGAGGAGATCCCATGAACCGACTGGTTGTGCTGGTCCTGCTCGTCACCGCCTGTGGCACCCGCGCGGTCGCGGTCGACGGTGCGCCCGCCGCTGCGCTGGACAGCTCCCCGAGCTCGCGTGATCAGCGAGGGATGGACGTTCCGGTCACGCCCGACCGGCTGCGCCTCGACGGCGCCGCGGGCTTCTGTGCCAGCGCGCCACGCCTCCGCGTGGGGGACCAGGAGCTGGCGGTCACCGGGGTGAAGGCCAGCCTCGCGACGATGGCGAGCTGCTGCGAACCGGGCGCGACGGTCGAGGTCAGCGCCACCGACACGTCGGGCGCGGCCGTCAAGGTCATCTTCGCGATGCTGCGGTTCCCGAACACGCCGCCCGTGACCCACCTCGACCTCGCGAGCCCGCCGTCCGGGTGGGTGCTGCTGCTCTACTGCGAGGGGCCCAGCGGGGTCGGGCTCTGCGGCGCGCAGCGCCTCGACACGGAGGTGACGCTCACCGGCGCGGTGGAGGTGTCGGCCGCGAGCGCCGTGCCCGCCGAGGATCTCACGGTCTGTCTCACCGCGACGCCGAAGCCGGGGGCGCAGGCGAAGGCCGTCCAGCTCAGCGTGAGCAAGCTGCGCCTGAACCTCGCCTGCACGCCCGGCATGGACCAGACGTGCAATGAGGACTCGCTCATCTCCTCCCTGAGGGGAAAGTGCAACGACGACGGGACCTGCACCTGCGACGCCGGCGCGACCAAGATCGTGTCGACGGGGAAGTGCAAGTAGCTCACCAACCCCCGCTGCGGGCACCTCTCCGTGGTGGACGGCCGGACCGGGGAGGGTAGAATCACCGCCGTGATCGAGGTCGCCAGCCTGAGCCGCAGCTACGCGGGGATCACCGCGCTCGACGCGGTGAGCTTCACCGTCGCGCGCGGCGAGGTGGTCGGCCTGCTGGGGCCGAACGGCGCGGGCAAGACGACCTGCCTCCGCGTCCTCGCCTGCTTCGTCCCTCCCAGCCAGGGGACCGCCCGCATCGACGGCCTCGACGTCGCCCGCGCGAGCCTCGAGGTGCGCGCGCGGCTCGGCTACCTCCCCGAGGGCGTGCCGCTCTACCCCGAGCTCCGCGTCGAGGAGCACCTCACCTTCCGCGCCCGGCTGCGCGGCCTCGCCGGGGCGCGCCGCCGCGCCGCGGTCGATCGCGCCGTGGAGCGCTGCGGCCTGGGGCCGGTGCGGCGCCGCATCGTCGGCCAGCTCTCGCGCGGCTACCGGCAGCGCGTGGGCCTCGCCGACGCGCTGCTCGCCGAGCCGCCGGTGCTGATCCTCGACGAGCCCACCGTCGGGCTCGACCCGAACCAGCTGCGCGAGGTGCGCGAGCTGATCCGCGGCCTCGGCGGCGAGCACACGGTGCTCCTCTCCACCCACGTGCTCCCCGAGGTCGAGGCGGTCTGCTCACGAGTGCTGGTGCTCCACCACGGCCGCCTGGTGGCGCAGGAGCCGGTCGCCGCGCTCCGCGCCCGCGGCGCGGGTGCGCTGATCCTGCAGGCGCGCTGCGAGGGGGCGCTCGAGCCGGCGCTGGGCGCGCTCGCCGAGGTGCCCGGGGTGCGCGAGGTGAGCGTCCTCGAGCCGCCGCCCGCGCTCCGCTGTCGCCTGCTGGGCGAGGTCGGCCCCGAGGTGCGAGAGCGCGTGGTCGCCGCGGCGCAGGCCGCGGGGCTGCACCTGCAGGAGCTGCGGCACGAGGCGGCGAGCCTCGAGGAGGTCTTCGCCCGCCTGACCGCCGAGGACGCCGGGGAGCCGGGAGGCGGCCCTTGAAGCTCCTCGCCGTCCTGCGCCGGGAGCTGCTCGGCTACTTCTTCTCGCCGCTCGCCTGGGTGGTGCTGACGCTCTTCCTCCTCGTGCAGGGCTACGCCTTCTACCTCCTCGTCGAGATGATGAGCCAGCCGACCGCGCCCCACGGCGCCGTGCTGCAGTACTTCTTCGGCGGCACCTTCCTCTACTGGCTCTTCGTCATCTTCGTCATCTCCGCCATCACCATGCGCCTCTGCGCCGAGGAGCGCCGCAGCGGCACGCTGGAGGCGCTCCTCACCGCGCCGGTCAGCGAGGCGCAGGTGATCCTCGGCAAGTACCTCGCGGCGGTGATCTTCTACGTCTTCCTCTGGGCGCCGACCCTGGTCTACGTGGCGCTCGTGGTCTCCGTCTCGGGCGAGGGCGGTCCGGGCTGGGGGCCGATCGCGGCCGGGTACCTGGGCACGCTGCTGGTGGGCGGGAGCTGCCTCGCGGTCGGGCTGCTCGCCTCGACGCTGACGCGCAACCAGATCGTGGCGGCGGTGCTCACCTTCACCCTGCTCACGCTGCTCCTGCTCGTCGGTCCGCTCGATCTCTACGTGAGCCGCCCGTGGCTGAAGGCGCTGATCGGCCACCTCAACCTCTTCGAGCAGCTCGACGAGCTCGGCCGCGGCATCGTCGACAGCCGCAGGCTGGTCCTGCACCTGAGCCTGATCGTCTTCTGCCTCACCGCCGCGGTGAAGGCGCTGGAGCTGAAGAAGTGGCGCTGAGCAGCCACTCGGGAGCGCCGGCGCGCGCTGGCGCGGCGGGCAGGGCGGGGCGCCTCGGGGGCCGCGGCGGGCTCGCGCTCGGGCTCGCCCTCCTCGCGTTGAACCTGGTGCTCGCGAACCTCCTCGCGGCGCGTCACCCCCTGCGAGCCGACTGGACCCGCGCCCGGGTCTTCTCTCTCTCGCCGCGCACCGTGGCCGTGCTGGAGGGGCTGCGCCGGCCGGTGGACGTCACTGTCTTCATGGTGCCGCCGGAGCGCTACCAGGACTCGCTCTATCACGAGGCTCGCGAGCTCCTGCGGCGCTTCACCGTGGCCTCGCCGCAGGTGCGCGTCGAGCAGGTCGACGTCGACGCCGACCGCTCGCGGGCCGAGCTCCTCGCGCAGCAGCACACGATCACCGCCGCGGACCTGAAGGACGGCGTCATCGTGGTCGCGTCGGGCGGGCGGAGCAAGTACGTCACCAGCGGGGAGCTGGCCGAGTACTCCATCACCCCCGAGGGGCGGAAGCTGACCGCCTTCCGCGGCGAGGAGGCGCTGCTGCGGGCGCTGCTCGCGGTCACCGCGGGCGAGCCGCCGACCGTCTGCTTCGTGCAGGGCCACGGCGAGGCGGCCATCGACTCCTACGCGGACCCCGGCTTCGGCCGCATCGCCGACGAGGTCAAGCGCGACGGGTACCGCGTGCGCGCCGCGGGCACCGCCGAGCTGGAGGCTGGGCTGCAGGGCTGCGCGGTGACCGTCCTCGGCGGTCCGACCCGCGGCTTCTCCCCCGTCGAGGTGGACGCGCTCGACCGCGCGCTCAGGCGGCGCGGGCGGCTGCTCGTCCTCC
Organism: Myxococcota bacterium; assembly: GCA_022710245.1. Next base: position 2,401 of record JAKLHH010000373.1, on the reverse strand, counting down.
TCGGACCCGTCCTCGACCGCCGCGTCACCCGCCACGCCCGCGTCGGCCTCGAGGAGTGGCTCGCAGGCTGGGGCGCCCGCCCGATGGAGAACCTGGTCCTCGATCCGCTGGCCGTGCCTGGCGAGCAGCCGCTGCTCACCTGGGCCTCTCGCGAGGCCGCCGCGGGGCACCCCATCGGCCGCGCGCTCGCAGGGCGCATCACGGTCTGGCCGCTCACCCGCGAGGTGAGGCCGCAGCCTCGCGCGCGCGAGGGGCTGCAGGTGACCGCGCTGATCAGCAGCAGCGCGGCGGGCTGGGGCGAGGTGGACCTCGGCTCGCTGCGCGGCGAGCGGCAGCTGCGCCTCGATCCGCAGGTCGACACGCCGGGGCCGGTGCCGGTGGCGGTGGCGGTCGCCTGGCGCGAGAGCCGGCTCGTCGTCCTCGGCAGCGAGCGCGGGGTGCTGAATCAGCGCCTCGCCGGGCCGCAGCGCGACCACGATCGCGAGCTCTTCCTCGCCGCGCTCGGCTGGCTGGCGCCGCTCGCAGCGGCTGCGCCGGCCGCCGTGGGGCCGAAGACGCCGGAGCACATCCGCCTGCTCCTCGACGAGCGCCAGCTCTCCCGCGTCTACCTGCTGACCGTGGTGGCGCTGCCGCTCCTCTCGCTGGCGGCCGGGCTCCTGGTCTGGTGGCGGCGGAGGCGCTGATGCGACGCGGCACCCTGATCGTCCTCGCGGCCCTCGCGCTCGCCCAGCTCGCGCTGCTGCTCCTCGATCGGCGTCGCGGCGAGGAGCAGCCGCACCTCGCGGCGAGGGTGCTCCAGGGGCTCGACCGCGAGCGCGTGACGCAGATCCGCCTCGAGCCTCGTGGCGCGCCGGCCATCGCGCTGCGCCGCACCGGCGCCACCTGGCGCCTGGTGGCCCCGATCAGCGCTCGCGCCGATCGGGCGGCGGTGGAGGAGCTCCTCTCGGCCTGCGAGTTCGTCGAGGCGATGCGCACACCGCCGCCCGCGGCGGCGCCGCCCCAGCTCGGCCTCGAGCCCCCGGCGATCAGGGTGCTCCTCGAGGGTGGCGGCCATCGTCACCTGCTCGCGATCGGCGCGGCGGATCCCTCGCAGCAAGGAGTCTACGTCGAGGTCGAGGGGCGCCGGCTGGTCGCGGAGCGGGCGATCCTCGAGGCCGCGAGCCGCTCCCTCGATGAGCTGCGCGATCGCGAGCTGCTGCGCCTGCCGGACGAGCCACGGCGCCTGCAGCGGCAGGGCGCGGATCCCGTGCGCCTCGAGCGGAGCGGGCGCGAGCTCTGGCTCCTCGAGGGGGAGGCGCGGATCCCCGCGCTCCCGGCCGCGGCCGAGCGCCTGCTCCGCGGCGCGGTCGCCCTGCGCGCGAGCCGCTTTCTGCCCACGCCGCCCGCGGCCACCGCCGGGGCGCTGCGCCTCGAGTCGAGCAGCGCCGTGGCCGAGCTCCGGATCGGCGGCGCCTGCCCCGGCCGTCCGACCGAGGTGGCGGTCGCGGCCTCGCGCGAGGGCGCGTGGCAGGGGGCCTGCGTCGAGCGGGACGAGCTCACGCCGCTCCAGATCAAGGGTGTGGAGCTGCGGGATCCCGCGCTGACCCGCGCCCTCGAGCCCGAGCTCGCGCTGATCCGCCTGCGTGCCGCCGGCGGCGCTGTCGAGCTGACGCGTCAGTCCGGGGCCTGGACCTTCACCGGGCAGGGCGCCGGCGAAGCAGCGGATCCCGCCGAGGTGCGCGCCTGGGTCGAGGCGCTCGCCGCGCTGCGCGGCACCCTCGAGGTGACCTCCGCGGCGCGCCCAGCCGCGAAGGATCCGCGGCCTGCCGGCCTCACCATCGAGCTGGGCCGCGAGCGCGGCGGCGTCGAGCGGATCCTGATCGGCCCGCCGACCGCCGGCCCGGACGGCGTCCAGCGGCTCCCCGTCCGGCGCGAGGGAGCTCGCGGTGTCGTGCTCTGGCTCCCGCTCGAGGCCCGGGCCGCGCTCGAGCCAGATCCGCTCCGCTTCCGCAACCGTCAGGTGACGACCTTCTCGCGCTATGACGCCCGACGGATCCAGATCACGCGCGGCGTCGATCGCGAGGAGGTGGTGCGCAGCGCGGACGGCTGGGAGGGCAGCGCAGGGACGGCGGCAGACCCGGCGCAGATCGATCGGCTCCTCGAGCGGCTCACCAGGCTGCGCGCGCGACGCTTTCTGACCAGCAGCACGCTCGCGTCCACCACCACCATCCGCCTGCGCCTGGAGCCCGAGCCGATGGGCGGGCCCGCGCGCAGCTCGGAGCTGCGGGTCGAGCTCGCCGCGGGCGACGCAGGGTCCGGCTGCCGTGGACGCGTGGACGGTGGGCTGGTCTTCGAGCTGGAGGAGAAGGACTGCGACCTGCTGCGGGCCAGCGTGCTGCGGGAGCCGTGACGCTCGTCGTGA
>JAKLHH010000372.1 GCA_022710245.1 Myxococcota bacterium | reverse complement strand
CGCCCCCGCAGGTCGTGCGGCGCGAGCGCCCCGCCCGCCGCCTGCAAGATCTCCTCGGGCTCGGCCATGCGCCCCTCGCCCACGTGGCCGCAGGCCATCTCCCCCGCGCCGGGCCCGACGGTGAGGCAGCCGCGGCGCCGCAGCGTCGCCAGGTTCTCGCGCGTCGCCGGGTGCTCCCACATGTGCACGTTCATCGCCGGCGCGATCAGCACCGGCCCGGGGTAGGCCAGGCAGACGGTGCTCACCAGATCGTCGGCGTGCCCGTGCGCCAGCCTGGCCATCAGGTCCGCGGTGGCCGGGGCGAGCAGGACGAGGTCGGCTGTGTCGGCCAGGCCGATGTGCCCGATCTGAGCCTCCTGCGCGGGATCGAAGAGGTCGGTCGCGACCGGGTGGCCGGAGAGCGCGCCGAAGGTGATCTCGCCGACGAAGCGCCGCGCCGCCGCGGTCATCATCACGTGGACCGTCGCGCCTGCCTTGACCAGCAGGCGGCAGAGGTCGGCGGCCTTGTAGGCCGCGATGCCGCCGGAGACGCCGAGGAGCACGCGCTTGCCCGCGAGCTCGGGCCAGAGCCAGGTGTTCACCTGCCAGCCTCCTCCCTGCCCGCCGGCCCACGCCAGCTGAGCGAGTAGATGCGGTCGATGGCGATGTTGCGGAAGCGATCGTGCTTGAGCCGCATCTCCGCCAGCCGGTGGATCAGCCCGGGCTCGAGCTTCCCCTCGGCGCTGGCGTGCGCGAGCACCGCGTGGACGCTCTCGCGCGCGGCCTGCGGGTGGAAGAAGAAGACCGGACCGAAGCGCACCCCGCCCTCCCAGGGGCAGAGCCGCCCCTCGAAGAGGATCCCCGGATCAAAGCCGTCGAGGGGGCGCCCCGTCTCGATCGCCCAGAGGCCGCCCCGGATCAGATCGTGGACCCGCACCGACGAGGCGAGGCTGTCGACGACCTCGAAGAGGCTGCGGTAGCTGAGCGCGAGCGCGCGCAGCACCTGCAGGTCCGGGTCTGCCGGCGGCCCGTCCTCGCGTCCCCGCGGGGCGCTCCCGGAGCAGACCGCGGCCGCCCGGCGCAGCTCCAGCACCACGGGCGGCTGGCCGTCCTCGAGGGCGCGCTCGAGCACGTACCACTCGAGGAAGGCGAGGAGGTGGTTCTCGAAGATCCCGTCGTCCTCGTAGACCTTGCCCCGCAGCCCGTCGAACTCGCGCCTCGCCCGCCCCATCTCCTCCACCCAGGGGGGCGCCGTGTAGGTGGCCGCCAGCCGCTCGATGGTGGTCGCCAGCGCGCCCGGGTCCGCGCCGGTCATCACCGTGAGCTCGCTCGCCGGGGTACGCTCTGCCATCAGCCCTCGTGCACCAGCGCCCCCCGGCAGACCGTGGCGACCACGGCGCCGCGCAGCGCGCGCCCGGTGAACGGCGTGTTCTTGCCCTTCGAGTGGAAGCGCGCCGGGTCCACCGTCCACTCGCGCTCGAGGTCGACCACCGCCAGATCGGCGGGCGCGCCCGGCGCCAGGGTGCCCGCCTCGAGGCCGAGGACCCGCGCCGGCTCGCGGGTAAGGAGCGCGATCAGCCGCGGCAGCGGCAGCAGGCCGTCGCGCCAGAGCTCGAGGCAGAGGCCGAGCGCCGTCTCCAGCCCGGAGATGCCGAAGGCCGCGCGCCCGTACTCGACCTCCTTGTCCTGGACCGCGTGCGGCGCGTGATCGGTCGCGATCGCGTCGACGGTGCCGTCGGCGAGCGCCTCGCGCAGGGCCTCGCGGTCCGCGCCGGCGCGGAGCGGCGGGTTGACCTTGGTCGAGCTGTCGCAGGCGAGGCACGCCTCGTCGGTGAGGACCAGGTGGTGGGGGGTCGCCTCGCAGGTGACCGGCAGGCCGCGCGCCTTCGCCGCCCTCAGGTGCCGCAGCGCCGCCGCGGTGGAGATGTGCGCGGCGTGGTAGCGCGCGCCGGTGAGCTCCACCAGCTCGAGATCGCGCGCGACGATCACCGACTCGGCCTGGGGCGGCTGCGCGGTGAGCCCGCAGCGGGCGGAGGCCTCGCCCTCGTTCATGGCGCCGCCGGCGGCCAGGGTCACGTCCTCGCAGTGCTGGATCACGGGCAGCGCCAGGGCGGAGGCCCGCTCCAGCGCGCGGCGCATCAGGCCGGTGTCCATCACGCAGCGGCCGTCGTCGCTGATCGCGACGACCCCCGCCTCCTTCAGGTCGGCGTACTCGCAGAGCGCCTTGCCCTCGAGGCCACGGGTGATGGCGCCGATCGGGCGCACCCGCACGCAGCCCCGCGTCCGTGCGCGCTCCACGATCAGCTCGGTCACCGCGCGGGTGTCGTTCGGCGGCGTCGTGTTCGGCATGCAGCAGACGGTGGTGAAGCCGCCCGCGGCCGCGGCGCGCGTGCCGGACTCGATGTCCTCCTTGTGCACCTGCCCGGGCTCGCGCAGGTGCACGTGGAGATCGACCATCCCGGGGATGACGAGGCGGTCGCGCGCGTCGACCACGCGGGCGGCGCCCGCGGTGATCCCGGGCTCCACCCGCGCGATGCGATCGCCGTCGATCAGCACGTCGGCCTGACGATCGACGCCGCTCGCCGGGTCCAGGACGCGTCCACCACGGATCAGAAGCGACATGCGCTGCCCCTCGCGAGTCCGCGGTGAGTCTAGGCAGCGGGGGTTATGGTGTCAACGCGCGCGCTGCGGTCGCTGGCGGTCGACGCTGGCCGTCGACGGGCGCTACTCGCAGGTGAGGAGCGAGAGGTTGGCGGGATCGATCACGCGGTGACGGACGGTGACCCGATCGAGCTGCAGCTCCAGCGCGCGCGCGTGGTCCCGCCAGCGCTCGGTGAAGGCCACGCGCTGACCATCCCGCGCGAAGACCCGGAACTGCACCGCGATCCGGCAGGCGTAGCCCTCGCGGCAGCGGGCGTCGCAGAGGGGACGCAGCGCCCGCGCCTCGTCCTCGCTCGTGCGCGCGCCGGCGAGCCCCGCCTCGACCCGGCGGATGAAGGCGGCCTTACGGAAGTCCCAGGAGAGGAGCAGCGCGCCGCCGAGGAGCCCGAGCGCGAGCAGGACGAGGAGCCACTTGCGGCCGGTGCGCGTCTCATGAGCCTGCATTCGCGCCTCCTCTCCGACGAGGACGCCTGGACCAGCTCCAGGACCACTACGAGGACTTCGGCGCCAGCGAGCCGGCCGGCAGGTCGAGGCGCAGCTCGCCGAGGACGCGGGTCCGCTCGCCGTGCACCAGGGAGACGCGGACGTTGACGCGGGTCACCATCACGCTGCACGGCCCGCTCCGCGCGCCCTTGCAGTCGAGCGCGACCTCGAGCCAGTCGTCGCCCCCGTAGCGCTCCACCGCGAGGAGCAGATCGTCGCGGCTGGTGGCGGGGAACGCCCGGTGGCGCGGCTCCAGGACCTGGAAGCTGCCAGCGACGCCCGGCACCGGCACCGGCGCCAGCCGCCTCCACGCCGAGCGGCCGTGCTTCCACTTCGTCATGGTGAAGCGGCGGTCGTTGTCGACGAGGGTGACGCTGGTCTCCTCCTGCTGCTCGACGAGCAGCTTGCCGCCGGCGCCCTTCGCCAGCTCCACGGCCACCCGCAGCTCGGCGACCGGCTGCTCGGCGTCGATGCCCGCGTAGACCGGCGCCGCGAGCCGGGTGAAGCGCTTCAGCGTGGCGGTCTCGCTGCCCTCCTCGCCAGGCGCCTGCAGCTCCAGCGCGACCAGCGGACCGGCCTGCGCTACGACCTCCCGCCCGGCGCAGAGCGCTGCCCCGAGGAGCGCGAGGCCGAGGCAGATGCGAAGGGTGCTCTGTCTCATGCTTCCTTATATATACAGGGAGCGTGCCACCTCGGCCGGTCCACGAACCCCCGAGGATCACGGGATCGAGGGAGGCGTGTGGGCGGCAGGCCACGGCAAACGCTGGCCCGGCAGACACGTCCTTGCCGCCCCTGGCCTGCAGGTGACGGGCTGCAGCAGACGCGCTCGCGGACGTCAGAGCGTCGCGAAGGCGGGCGGGATCCGAGCTCTCAGCAGGCGGTCGTCGAGGGCCCGCAGATCTCCACGTCCCAGCGGAAGACGTGCGAGCCGGCGACGATCTCGCCGGTGGTGAGCTGCTTGCCGCCTGTCGCCGCGGTGGTGAGCTTGAGGGTCCCGTCGTAGATCGAGGCGTGCAGCACCTCCCTCGTGATCTGGTCGCCGGTGTAGGTCGTCTCCAGGTACATGACGCTGATGCCCTTGGACGTGTAGAGGTCGTGGCTGCCGACGGCGTAGCTCCCCGCCTCGGTCGCGTTGTTGAACGAGAGCCCGAGGTAGCCCGTGTAGTCCGGGTCGCCCTTGGCGTCCTTCGCGTGCAGCAGGAAGACCCACTTGGTGGCGGACTTGGGAACGCCGTAGCCGAGCTCGAAGGTCTTCTTGAGCCCGGCGACGTCGAGGGTCACCGAGGCCTTGCCGAAGTCGGCGAGCGCCGTCGGCGTGTTCGTGTCGACGGGGAGGCTGAAGGTCCCCGAGATGGCGCCGAGCGGCAGGCAGGCCGCCTGCGTGTCGGTGGCGAGGCAGGCCTCGCCGGCGCCGGCGTTGCTGCAGGCGGGGTTCTTGTGCGTCTGCGGATCGTTCTTCGCCGTGTCGCAGGGGCCCCAGCACGAGCCCGACTTCTGGCTGCTGCCGAGGAGGCAGAGGTCGGGGCACTTGCACTCGCCGGCCTTGCTGCACATGCTCGCGTGCGGCGTGGTGCCCCCGCCGGTGCAGGAGGCGCCGTCGACCTTGCTCCCGTCGACGGTGAGCTTGTCCTTGCTGCCGCCCTCGAGGAGCGTGGACAGATCCGGCAAGTGGCCCTCGCCCAGCGCGCGATCGCGCTGCAGCACATCGGCGCGCGGAGGGGCGCTCTCGCTGGAGCAGGCAGCCAGGAGCAGGAGCGGCATCAACGCGATCCACCAGAACATCGATCTCATGAGTCCTCCATCGGGGGCGCTGGCGTTGCGTGGGCGCCGCGCTCGTCGGAGCGTCGGCGACCGCAACATACGAGGGTCCCCGTCGAGGGCTCAAGCGCGAGGCGAGCGCGGAGAGGAGAAATCGTGCAGCAGGTGGGAAGGAGATCGCAGAAGGAGAGCAGCGGGTCCTGACAGGCGCCGCGAAGCTGAGCAGCGCTTCCTACTCTACTCGCCCATCGTCGCCGGGTAGTAGGCGATGCCGCGGGTCTTGAAGGCCGGCTTGCCGCTCATCTTCGGGATGCGGACGGTGAAGCTGTGGCTCGTCCCGTTCGCCTGGTTGGCGACGGCGTCGTAGGAGACCGTCACCTGCAGCATGTCGCGCTGGAAGCCCTCGACCGCGATGCTGCCGCTGCCCGACTTGCTGGCGGTGAACTGCACGGTGTGGTCCGCCTCGCCGGCGCCCTGCTTGCGCAGGTTGGTGATGGTGATCTTCGCGCCCGCCGGGAAGGCCGCCAGGCCGAGGAGCTTCGCCTGCACCTTACCCGCCTTGTCGTAGGCCGGGGTGATGAAGAGGTTCTCGGCGTTGGTGTTCGCGTTCGTGTCGTAGGCCGGGACGTGGAGGCCGCCGGAGATCTCGGTGCCGTGCTGAGTGTAGCCGCTCGAGTGCGGCTGCTGGATGCCGCGCGACTCCGTCGGCAGGCCCGCGACCTGGCCCTGCACCTTGGCGTACTTGCGGTTGAAGGGGTCCTTGGCGATGAGCTTGTACGGCGTGTGCGTCGGGAGCACGTTCGCGCGCTGCTCGGTCTGCGTCTGCGCGTGGCTCGGCACGTTGGTGGTGAAGGTCTCCAGGCGCTCCCAGCGCTGGGCCTCGGCGACGGCCTTGCGCCACACCTGGCTGCGCTGCTTCTGGGCCCAGCGCTTCTCGCTCAGCTTGCCCTTCGGCGCGACCTCGCTGCAGCCGGGGCAGCTCTCGGGCACCGCGACCTTGGCCGACTTCGACTGCAGGAGCAGGTTGACCTTGCTCCCCTCGTTGTAGCCCTTCAGCTCGGCCTTGTAGGGGTCGCGGTTGTAGCTGACGCCGCCGCCGCCATAGTGGTTGACCGGCTGCCAGTTCGTCTCGACCCCCCAGGTGATGACCCGCGCCTCGGGACGGTGGATCTTCGGCATCACGAAGCTCGGCCGCGTGTCCTTCGGCTGGTTCGGCTTGAACGGCTTGCAGGCCTTGCCCGCCGCGGCCTCGTGGCCCGGCTGGCCCAGCTGCTCGGCGCTGGCGGAGCTGGCGGCGAAGAGAGCGAAGACGGCGAGGGCGATGGACAGGTTCGTGCGCTTGGAAGACATGGCAACCTCCGAAGGGGTTTGTTTTCGTTTGTGTTCGTCGTTGCTGACCCTCCCTTGTGCAGCGAGCATGCCAGCGGCTCTGGAGGCCCAAGTGTGCGGGATGTCAGGATCGGGCGAAGGAGCGGCCACGGCGGGCGCGCTCGGTCTCTCGGTCTCGAAGAGGGCGGCTGGCCGCGGCGGTCCGGGAGGACATTTGTCGCGGCGCCGCCCAGGTCGGGCGGTCGGGCGTAGCTGCCGCGACCAACAATTCGCCCTGCTCGCGGCCTTCGGCCGCTCCGCGATGAAGGGCGAATTCGCCCTGCTCGCGGCCTTCGGCCGCTCCGCGATGAAGGGCGAATTGTCCTCCGAGCGCTGGACGGGTGGGAGCTACTTCTTCGCGCTCGAGGTGAAGTAGGCCAGGTCGTAGAGCGTCATCAGCTTGCCGAGCCCGGTCCACACCTCGCTCGCCGTGCCGTCCGCCTTGCGCCGGAGCCAGAACCCGATCGCCATCGGCGCGGTGAAGCTGGTGCCGTCCTGGGTCAGCGTGCTGTAGGCGGGGAGCGCGCTCGCGTAGCGACCATGCAGCCAGTTGATCCCGTCGAACCGCTTGCCGCCCTTCATGGCCGCCTCGTAGGCCGCGCGGTCCTTGTCCCAGAGCTGGTTCTTCTCGAGGTGGCGGTAGGCGTCGGTCATCAGGCGGAAGAAGCGCTGGAAGATGTTCTGGTAGAGCGCGGCGCAGGTGTGGCCGGCGACCTTGTCCGTCGGCTTCGGGATCAGGCGCTGGTAGCCCCACTTGATGATCGCCGGGTTGAGGTGGCTGAAGCTGGTGCCCTGCGTGTCCTCCTTCTTGTAGACCTCGAGGCCCGCGAGGCGCCCGATCGGCGTCAGGTCGCCGAACGAGGGTTCGCGCTCCTTGAGCAGCTTCGCCGCCGCGTCATTGAGCGCGCCGTACTTGAGGATGCCGTCGATGCCCGCCTTCAGCATGCCGTAGTCGCGGCCGTTCACGTTGAGCGTGCCGCTGTCGAAC
>JAKLHH010000371.1 GCA_022710245.1 Myxococcota bacterium | reverse complement strand
CGTGCGCGCGAGCAGCGCGGCGCGCTGCAGCTCGCGGCCGAGCCCGACCGGCGCCTGCCGGCGCAGCTGCTCGAGGAGCGCGATCCCCTCCGGGCTCGCCTCGAGCACCAGGAGCTCGAGGAGCCGCGGGCGCAGGGCGGCCAGCGCGTCGCGCAGGAGCGCCCGCCCGTAGGCGGCCGCCGCCGAGGTGCCGACGCGCGCGCGCTGCGCCTCGATCTGCTCGAGGAGCACGCCGCGCAGCTCGGGAGGCGACGCCTCCAGCGCGCCGGCCAGCCCCTCGCCCTGGCGCGGGTCGGCCTGGATCGCACCGAGGAGATCGGCGAGCCAGTGCTCGGCCAGCGGCGCGATCTCCTCGGGCGGGAGCTCGCGCAGCAGCGCCTCGAGCTGCGCCGGCTCATCGGCGAGGATGGTGAGCGCGTGACCGCGCGTGGCGGCGGGCAGCGCCGCGTCGAGGACCAGCGTGCGCAGCGCCGAGCGCACCTCACCGGCGCCCAGCGCGCCGAAGACCGCGATGAAGACGGCGCGGTCCTGCTCGCTGACCAGCCCGCCGCGCAGGCGCGCGACCAGGAGCTGGCGCGCCCGCGCCGCGTCCGCCGGCGCGAGCCGCCGCTCGAGCTCGGCATGGCTCACCGGCGGATGCGCGAAGAGCGCCTCCAGCACCGTGGGGGTCGGATCGGGCCGCGACATCCGTGAACTATGGACCGCGCTCGCGGAGGCTGCACCCCGTCTCTGGACGGATCACCTCTCGCGGACTCGCGGGTGCACGGGCGCACCGGCGCCGAGCGCCAGCGTGGCGTTCGTTACAGCAGCCTCAGCCGCGGTCGTCGTGACCGCGGCGCGGCGGTGGAGCAGCGAGGCGGCAGGCAGCCAGGAGCTCAGGCAGGCGTGGGCACGACCGGCGCAGGCGCGGCGGCCGCCTGGCGGTTCAGGCGCTCGTGCAGCTCCTTGCCGATCTTGAAGAAGGGCAGCTTCTTCGGCGCGACCTGCACCGGGTTGCCCGTCTTCGGGTTGCGTCCCTCGTAGCCCTTGTAGCTGCGCACCTCGAAGGTGCCGAAGCCACGGATCTCGATCCGGTCGCCGCGGACCAGGGCGTCGGTCATCGCGCCAAAGATCGTGTTGACGATGCCCTCGGCGCGCGCCGTCGGGATCTTCAGCTTCTCGGCGATCTGCTGGATCAGGTCGGACTTGGTCATGGTCTCCTCGGACGCTGGCGATGAGGCGATGCTATGGCCTCCCCGCACCAGGGTCAAGCTCAATTGATACAGTAGGTTGCGCGCGGGCCTGGCCCGCGCACCCGCCGGCTCAGCGCCTCCGCCGCAGGAAGAGCGCCAGGGCCGCCAGCAGCGCGAGCAGCGGGAGGCTCCCGCCGGCGCGCGGGCCCTCACCGACGCGGCAGTTGCAGCCGCTGCTCGAGGAGGGCGGCGCGCCCTCCCCGGCGCCGCGATCGGCGCCCGCCTCGCTGCGCGGGCCGTCGCTGGCGAGGTCAGTCGCCGGCGCATCCTGCGCCTGCCCCTGGTCGGCGGTCGCCACGTCCTTGGCTGCGGCGTCCTTGGCCGCCGCGTCCTTGCTGCCCGCCTCCTGGCTGCCACCCTCCTGGCTGCCGCCCTCGAGCGCCGGCCCCTTGTCCGGGACGGCGAGGTCGGGCTTCTTCAGGTCCGGCGCGCCGAGGTCCGGCGGGCCGAGGTCCGGGGGCAACACGCAGACGAAGCTCTGGCAGACCTTGCCGAAGGCGCAGTCGCCGGGCCCCAGACACTCGACGCAGGCGGTGCCGTTGCAGAGCGGCGTGCCGCCGCCGCAGGCGACGCAGCTCGAGCCGCAGTGCGCCGAGGTGTTGCAGGTCTTGCAGCTGACGCCGTCGCAGAAGCTGCCCGACGAGCAGGCGACGCAGGTCGGCCCGCAGGCGGCGCTGGTCGTGCACGGCACGCACTTCCCCCCGGAGCAGGTGGTGCCCGGCGGGCACTGCGAGCTCGAGGTGCAGTTCTCGAGGAAGGTGCGCCCGACGACGCGGATCGTCTTCAGCGCGGTGTCGTAGTGCATGTAGGCCGTGATGCCCGCGGCGCCGCTGCCCGCCGCCAGCACCGGCCGCAGCTCGTTGCGGGGGTCGGCGCTGAGGACGAAGGTCTCGAGGACGGCGGTGCCGCCGAGCCGCGCGCCTCGCAGATTGTAGTACGCCGTGTCGAAGGAGAGGCGGTCCTCCCAGACCACGGTCGGGGCCTTGCCGATGACGCGCACGCGGGGCCGCGACTGATCGCCGGCGCCGGCGTAGATGACGAAGCCGCTCGCGCTGCCGGGGACCAGCAGGTCGGAGAGGTAGGTGCCGTAGAGGTCGTAGCCGTTGGCCGAGGTGCGGCTATCCTGCCAGGCGACCAGGTACTGGGCGCCGGTGAAGGTGATGTCCGGCGAGAGCTGGCTGCTGGCGGCCGTCGAGATCGCCTTGCCGGTCGGGTCGAGGACCTGGCCGCTCAGGTTGACGCGCGCGCCGTAGATATCCGGCGCCGAGGCGCTGGTGCGCCCGTCGGACCAGACCACGGCGAAGGTGTTGCCGTCGAAGGCCACCGCCGGCTCGGTCTCGCTCGCGGTCTGGGTCGAGATGGGGATGCCGGAGAGCTGCTCGTAGACGAAGCCATCGCTGGCGCGGACGCGGGTGCCGTAGATGTCGGTGCCGTTGCTCGACGAGTTGCGGTGGTCCTGCCAGACGACCAGGTAGGTGCCGAGGTTGTCGAAGGCGAGGCGTGGGAAGCGCTGCTCGTAGACCTGACCGGTGAGCTGGAAGCCCTGGTTGTCGAGGAGCGCGCCGGCCTTGGTCAGGCGGCCGCCGAAGACGTCGGCGACGCTGCTCCCCGGCCGGCGGTCCTCCCAGACCACCATGTAGTTGGTGCCGTCGAAGCCCACGTCCGGGTAGCTCTGGGTGCCGCCCGCGTTGCAGATCAGGATCCCGCTGGCGTCGAGGAGCGTGCCGGTGGTGCTGACGCGGGCGCCGTAGATGTCCCAGCCGGTGCTCGCCCAGTTGCGGCTGTCCGACCAGACCAGGAGGTAGTTGGTGCCGTCGTAGGCCGCCGCCGGGTAGTACTGGGCGTTGTAGGCCATGGACACGGTCACGTCGGTGGTGTCGACGGCCGCGCCGGTGCCGAGGACCCGCCTCGCGAAGACGTCGTTGCTCAGGCCGCTGCCGTAGCGGGGGATGAAGAAGTGCTTGCTCGTGCTGTTATAGACGAGGTCGGTCTGCGTGGTGACGACCACCTGGAAGCCGGGGTCCGGGGTGCTGCCGCTCGCCTTCACCCAGCGGCCGCCCACGTTGCCCGGGATCACGGTGCCGTCATCCCAGATGACGAGGTAGTCGGCGCCGTCCGAGGCGAGGTGCGGCTTGAGCTCGTCGCCGCCGAGGGCGGAGATGGCGATGCCGGCCGCGTCGAGCACGGTCCCCGCCGTCGAGACGCGCGCCCCGTAGACGTCGGTCCAGGTGATGGAGTAGTTGCGGCGGTCCTCCCAGGCGATCAGCCAGTCGCTGCCGTTCGAGGAGACCGCCGGGTAGCGCTGCGTCTCGGCGGCGGTGGTCACCGCGATGCCCGTCGCGTCGAGGACGTTGCCGCCGGAGTTGACGCGCGCGGCGTAGATGTCGTTGCTGCTGGTCGCCGTGTTGCGGAGGTCATCCCAGGCGACCAGGAAGGTGGAGCCGTTGGCCTCGAGCGTCGGGTACTGCTGGTTGCCGGTCGCGTTGCTGACGACGAGCGCGGTGGTGTCGAGGACCGTGCCCGCCGTGGAGACGCGCGCGCCGGCGATGTCGTAACCGGTCGAGCCGGTGCCGCTCCAGTGCCAGACGACCAGGAACTGGCTGCCGCCGTAGCGGACCCGCGGCGCGTTCTGGTTGCCCGCGCCGCCGTTGATCTTGATCCCGCCGGCGTCGAGCACCGCGCCGCTCGTGGGGTCGACGCGGGTGCCGTAGATGTCGTAGCCGACGGTGGCCGGCAGCGTCCCGGTCTCCTCCCAGACGACCAGGTAGCTGGTGCCGCCCCAGGCGACGTCGGGCGCCGACTGGCTGTTGGCGGTCGACGAGAGCTCGAGGCCGGTCGCGTCGACGAGCGCGCCGGCCTGGCTGACGCGCGCGCCGTAGACGTGGCTTCGCCCGTCGAGGACGCGGGTGTCCTGCCAGACGACCAGGTACTCGGCGCCGCTCGTGGCGACGCGCGGCACCGTCTGGTCCTCGGCGGTCGCGCGGGGCAGCGCGGTGTCCATCGCGAGCTCGGCGCCGATCAGCGGATCGACGAGGAGCGGCGGCCGGGCCTGCGCGATGAAGCGCGCCGGCACGCGGACGCGGAGCCCGCTCGCGGTGCGCTCGGCGGCGACCGTCACTGCGCGCCCGTCGGCGTCGCGCGCGGTGGCCTTGCCGTAGCTGACGCCGAGCCCGCGGCCGGCCCGGAAGAGGTGCACGCCCTCGCGCTCGCCGGCCCACGGCATGCCGCTCACGGTGAGCTCGATCACCAGCTCGCCGCGCGCGGGGAGGCGCTCGAAGAGCCAGCGCTGCTCGAGGCGGCCGTCGCCGGCCTCGATCGCCTCGCGCAGGGTGGGGGTCAGCTCGCGCTCGGCGCGCGCGCCCGAGGCGCGGAAGGCCGGCGCGGCGGTCGCGGCGCCGGCGCGGTAGAGCTCGCGCTGCCCGAGGCTGACCCGCGTCGTCGCGAGCTCGAGCGGGCGGCCGGCGCGTAGCACCTCGCCGCCGCGCAGCCCGCCGGGGAGCACCCGCAGCGCCCCGCCAGCGAGGCTGGCCTGGTAGCGCGGGTCTCGCGCCTCGCGATCCTTGGTCCAGGCGTGCCGCACCTGGCTCACCACCTGGCGCGCGTCGAAGGGGAGCGCCGCCGAGAGCCGCGCCCCGGGGCGCGAGGGGGCGAGCACGGGCGCGCCAGAGGTGGTGACGGAGCCGCCGGTGGAGCCGGTCGGCGCCGGGCTCTGGCAGGCGAGGCCGCAGAGCGCACAGAGGACCATCGCAGCGAGTCGACGCATGCTTCTTCACTCCAGGCTGGGTGCGGGTCGATTGTCCCTCGACTCGGACCGACGACGCAATCGCTCCTGCTGCGGGTTGTGGCCCGCTGCTGCCACATGTGTGGCGGCGCCTGACCTCGGCGTTCCCTGCTGCCGCGTGCCGTGCTGCGTGTTGCTGCCGCCTGTTGCTGCCGCCTGTTGCTGCTGCCTGTTGCTGCTGCCTGTTGCTGCTGCCTGTTGCTGCTGCCTGTTGCTGCTGCCTGTTGCTGCTGCCTGTTGCTGCTGCCTCCTGCGCGGCCGGCTGACCTGCTATCCTGGAGGGCGACTCACCTCGCAAGGAGACCTCATGCACCGCGCCGCCGTGCTCCTCACCCTGTTTCTCTTCGGCTGCAGCGACACCGGCCCGAGCCGCGACGCCCAGGCGAAGGACGGCGTGCCGCCTGGGCGCGAGACCGCCCCACCGCTCGGCGACGGCCCCCACCCCGAGGGCCTGCTGCCGGCCGACCACGGCCCTGCCACCGACGGGACCAAGCCGACCGGCTGCACCATCTTCCCCGCCGACAACCCGTGGAACACGGACATCTCGAGCCACAAGGTCCACGCCAACTCGGCCAACTTCATCACCTCGATCGGCGCCGCCAAGAGCCTGAAGGCCGACTTCGGCACCGTCTACGAGGGCGCCCCGAACGGCATCCCCTACCTGATCATCCCGGCCGGCACGGCGCCGGTGACGATCAACTTCGTCGCCTGGCCCGACGAGAGCGACCCTGGCCCCTACCCGATCCCGCTCACCGCGCCCATCGAGGGCGGCCCCGACGGCGACGGCGATCGCCACGTGATCGGCGTCGACCTCAGCGGCTGCGTGCTCTATGAGCTCGGCTACGCGTTCCCCAAGGCCTCGAGCTGGGAGGCGAACTGCGGCGCCAGGTGGGACCTCCGCTCGAACAAGCTGCGCACCCTCGGCTGGACCTCTCCCGACGCGGCGGGCCTGCCCATCTTCCCGGGCCTGGTGCGCCGGGACGAGGTGAAGGCCGGCGCCATCAACCACGCCATCCGCTTCACCGTCTCGCAGAGCCAGAAGGCCTATGTGCTCCCCGCCACCCACTACGCCAGCTCGTCGACGAACACGAACCTGCCGCCGATGGGCCTGCGCGTGCGGCTGAAGGCGAGCGTCAACATCTCGGGCTACTCGAAGGACAACCAGGTCATCCTGACGGCGCTGAAGAAGTACGGGATGATCGTCGCCGACAACGGGAGCGCCTGGTACATGTCCGGCGCGCCCGACTCGACCTGGGACGACGACGACCTCGCCAAGCTCGGCGGGATCAAGGGCAGCGACTTCGAGGTGGTCGACACGGGGCCGATCAAGACGACGTACTGAGATCAAGACGACGTACTGAGCGCCCGGCCTCTCGCGTCTCCAGCCTCCGCCGGCGGGGAGCTCAGCGCGGTCGCCGCGCCTTCAGCTTGATCAGCCAGCCGCCGCGCCCGCGCACGAAGCCCACCGCCTCGTCCCACTGCCCCTGCCGCCGGCGCGCCCAGGCCTTGTCGCCCTCGACGACGAGCTCCTCGAGGCGCTCGCCGACGAAGAGGCTGGAGGTGATGGCGCCGCCGCCGCAGCAGGCGCGCATCGCCTCCTCGAGCGCGGCGGTGAGCAGCCCGAGCTCCTTCGCCCGCTTCAGCGCCCGCTTCAGCCCGGCGTCGAGCGCGGCGCCCTCGTCGCGCAGCCGCCGCGAGGCCTCCGCGGCCTCGGTGGGCGGGAGCCGGCGCACCTCCTCGGCGAGGGCGAGGAGCTGCCGCCAGCGCTCGCGCGCCGCGGCGAGCGTCCCGTCGGGCAGACCGTGGCCGGCGCAGAGCGCCTCGAGCCGCGCGGCCGCCTCGCCCTCCTGCGGGAGCAGCGCGCGCAGCGCGTGGGTGGCGATGCGGATGAGGTCGTCCGCGTGGAGGAGCACGAAGCAGCCGGCGCGGTCCCCGCGCTCCATGGCCGCCTGCGCCTCGGCGAAGACCTCCTCGGGGCTCTCGCGGGACATCGCGCGCGCTCAGAGGGTCGCGCTCGGCCCCACCGCCGGACCTGGCGGCGCGGGCGGCGGCACGACCGGGCACACCTGCTGCCGGCCGGCGAGGAGCCGCTCGGCCTCGGTGCAGCGCGCCTCGCCGAAGTACATCACCGCGATGCAGCGGTTGCAGGGCTCGCAGGACTCGGAGGTGAGGGTGCCCGGGGTGAAGAGGCGGCGGGGCTCGGTCATCGGCGTTCCTCCCTTGCTT
>JAKLHH010000370.1 GCA_022710245.1 Myxococcota bacterium | reverse complement strand
ATTCGTGTGGCCCCCGAGGCCCCTAGATCAAGCGGGAAAGCTCATGAACTCTTTCTTCTTGACCCGGATAACAGGGGCCAAGGCCCCGCCCCGAGTCGCCCGCAGCAGGCGCGGCTGTGGCGGTCCGCACTGCGCCCGCCCGCGAGGACGCGAGGGGTGGGGAGGGGCCCGCGAGCGGGGGTCCCCACGCACCGCCGGACGCTGATTCACCGAGGTGTGATGTCCGCAACCACGGAGGGGACAGATGGTCATGAAGAACAAGCTCGCGCCGGCGCCCGAGCACGAGGCGCGGCAGCCGGACGGATCCCGCTACGACTACCAGGCGCTCTGCCTCGCCGAGCACGCCACCCTCGAGGACGTGATGCGGCGCGGGGTGACGCCCGACCTGCGCTCGCTCTCGGGCTGGGAGCTCCGCGGCTACAACATCATCGGCGTCGCCGACCTCGTCGGCATCCGCAAGTTCAAGAAGGGCTTCTACCGCGAGCAGCCGACCAGCGGCTCGTGGGAGGCGATCCAGGGCTACAACGTCAAGGTCCGCCAGAACAGCTTCGGCGAGCCGTGGGTCGACGTGATGAAGGGCGAGGAGAGCGTCAAGTTCGGCTGGTACGACGTCTACCCTGTGCGCCTCACCGAGCCCGACTACCGCTACCCGAACGCGGTGCTGATCAACTACGCCTCGCGGAAGAACTTCGTCCTCGATCCGACGCGCGCGCTGCGCGACTACCTGGTGCAGGTCTACCCGGACAACCCCGACCTCTTCCTGGGCAAGGCCTACGCGGCGCTCGGACCGCTCCGCGTGCTCGGCGCCTTCTTCGTCCTCGAGCGCCTCAACCGCTCGAGCCTGCCGGCGTGAGCTGACGGAATCGGCGTGAGCTGACGGAATCGGCGTGAGCTGACGGAATCGGCGTGAGCTGACGGAATCGGCGTGAGCTGACGGGACAAGGACCGGGGGGGTGGTTCGCGGCAGGGACAGGGGAGGCTGCGGGGGCTCGCGCTAGATGCTGGAGTTGATGGTGAGGCCGGTCGTGCCGGTGAGCTGCATCTGGCTCGAGTTCATCTCCTCGTTCGGGCTCTGGTTGTGACCGAGGGAGACCTTCGGGGTCGACCAGGGCGAGTCGTTCCAGTCGAAGAGGTCGACGTGCTGGTAGAGGTGCTGCATCGAGGGCATGGAGCTGATGACGCCCGCGACGACCGCCCCGCCGAACTGCACGCCCTTGAGCCAGTTGGTGAGGAAGGAGAAGTAGCCGAGGGGCATGTAGTTGATGCCCACGGCGCCGTTCACCGTACGCGCCCCGGCAGAGCTCCACTCCGAGCTGAGGTAGCTGCCGTAGCAGTTCATCTGGTAGACCGAGCGGAGCCGCAGGCCGGTGATCTGCTTCAGGCTCAGCACGTCAGCGTCCGTGATCCGGTTCGCCACGCCGAACTCGCTGGTCGAGCCGTGGGTGAGGATGTGGAGGTCGATGACGTAGCTCGGCGTCAGCGACTGCAGCGTGCTCTTGAGCCTGGCAGCGGTGAAGTCGGCGCCCTCGAGGAAGATCACGCGGCCGTAGGCGCTCAGCACGCCGGCGTTGATGATCTGCTGGCGAGCGATCCTCTCGATCCCCGCGTCGCTGACGGTCTGCAGCCACGTGTTCACGTTCATCTGCCGCCTGACCCAGTTCTGCGGGCTGAGGCAGCTGAGCGCGTCGACCCCCGCGCTGACGATGCTGGTGATGATGAACCAGGGGGTCGCCGACTCCATCTCGGGGACGTGGAAGGACCGGCAGGTCCAGACCGGGATGCTGAGGTTCTCGTAGGCGCCGGGGAGGCCGACGCCGCCGTTCTCGAGCAGCACCACCAGCGCGCGCTGGCTCGCGGTGAGCCCGTACTGCTTCGCGCTGATCTGCCCCTCGGCCTCACTGGCCTCGGCCCCCTCGGGGTCGAAGTCACCACAGGCGGGCAGGGCGAGCGTGAGCAGCATGGCGAGGGTGAAGCTCTTGGTCAGGGTTCTCATGTCGAGCCTCTCTTGGTTATCGTTGCTGGTTGTCGTTGTTCGTTTGCGGCGGGCCGCCGTTGCGTTCTGCTCCAGCCGCTTTGCACGAGCGGTGCCAGCCGCGGCCTCGCGGCAAGAGCGCGTGCTCGAAGGTCTGGGGAGGGAGGCGGCTGGACGTTCGCTGGAGATCGGCAAGGTCTGCCGGCTGAAGCTACCGGCAGGTCAGGCGGCGCGGGGCGCGCTCGGGCTCACTGGGTGAGCACCCAGCTCCGCGCCGCCTCGATCACCGTGTCGACGCCCTTCACCACGTCGGCGGCGTCGAGCTCGAGCGGGAAGTCGACGGCCGGCGGGTGCCCCTCGAGGAGCTTGCCGTCGAGGCCCGAGCAGAGGATGTCGTTGTAGCCGAGCGTGACCGTCTCATCGAGCTTCTTCGAGTTGCCGTTGCCGAAGGCGCCAGCCGAGGGAGCGCCGAAGGTCTTGGCGCGCCCGGTCTGGTGCATCCAGGCCGAGGTGAAGTCCGCGCAGCTCATGCTCCGCGCGCTGACCAGCACCGCGAGCGGGCCCGTGTACTGCAGCGTCACGTCGGGCGTCGAGGTCATCGGCCAGGCCTGGCCGAGGTCGTCGTGGCCGGCGCCGGTCTTGCTCCGGCAGGTGAAGAGGGTGGTCGCCTCGGCGAAGAGCCAGCTCGCCAGCGCCAGGTACACCTTCGGGGCGCCGCCCGGGTTGGCGCGGAGGTCGAGGATGACGCCCTTGCGAGCGAGCGCGTCGGTGAAGAGCGGGCGCAGCGTCTCGACCACCGGCTGGTCGACGAAGGTCGAGCCGTCGTAGCCGCCGAACATGGGGAGCCGGACGTAGAGGACGTCGCCCTCGAGGAGCTTGGAGGTGATGTTGTAGGCGTGGCTGGTCATACCCGCGGGGGCCACGCGCCCGTCGCAGGCGAGGAGGCTCGTCGAGGGAGCCAGCGTGAGCTCGAGCTCCTGCCCGGCGCGGCGGACGCGCGCGAGGTGGTCCTCCGGCGCGCGGAAGAGGAGCCCGTCGACGAGCTGCTGCCGCTCCTGCGCGGCCGTGGAGGCCGCGCGCGCGCAGACCGGCTGCAGGCGCTGGTCGCGCAGCAGCGCCTCGCGCTCGCGCCCGTCGATGGAGAGGAGCTCGTCCCCGAGCTGGAAGACGCTGCCGGCCGGGCTCACCCGGTAGACGAGGAGCTTGCCCTTGGCCTCGCTGACGCAGGCGCCGACGTTGGAGACGGCCTCGCCGTAGTGCGAGGTCTGGCTGCAGCGGCCCTGGTCGTAGAACGCAGTGTGCCCGTCGGCGAGCTGGGCGACGAGCTGCCCGATCGCCCAGGACGCCTGGAAGCGGGTCTTCGCCTGCTGCACGAGCGGCAGGGTGGTGCTCTTCGCGGCGCTCCAGTCGACGGTCTTCGCCGGGAACGCGCCGTAGCTCTGATCGTAGAAGGTCCAGACCGTCTGCAAGAGGCCCAGCATCGCCTGCGTGTCCGCCGCGGTGCCCGGGTCGAGGTCGACGACGCAGCCGCCGCCCTCCACGCAGGTGCGCCCCACGGGGCAGAGGCCCTGCGGCGACTCCGGCGAGCAGGCGACCGGCCCGGCGTCGGCGCGGCTACGATCGCCTGGCGCGTGGTCGGCGACCGCGTCGAGGCCTTGCTCCTGGCCGGCGCCGCCGTCCGACGGAGGTGGACCCGGATCGGAGCACGCCGACGCGAGGAGCAGGCCGAGCGCGAGCGGGAGCGCGAGCGGGAGCGCGAGCGGGAGCACGAGACCTGCGTGGTGGTGACGGGGTTCGCGGCTGCGCCTCATGCTGACCTCCGACGCGTGCTGGCCGCATCATAGCGCCTGACGGGCGCGCGAGGTCAACGTCCCGGCTGGCGGCCGTCCCTCACGCCGCCGGGGTGGCTCCGCCGCGCCTCGGCGAGGAAGGGCTCGAAGCTCCGCGGCGCGTAGAGGTAGCGCGCGCCGCTGGCCTGGATGAGGAGCGCGTCCGTCGCGCCCGCCTCGACGAAGACGCGCGCGCTCCCGCCGTCGGCGAGCCGGAAGTTGCCCGAGGCGTTGCCCGCGTACGCGGTGCCCGCCGTGCGCAGCTGCAGCCTGAGCGGCGTCGCGCGGAACCCCCGCACGCAGCGCACGTCCTGCATCGCCGACCAGGAGAGCGTGATCGGCTCGCGGAAGGCCTCGTCGCGGATCCCGCTCGCGTCCCAGGAGAAGACCAGCGGCCGGTAGCCGAAGTAGAGCACCGCGCCGCCGGTGACCACCCCGATGATGATCGGCGCCAGCCGGTGGGCCAGCGGCCGCCCGCGCAGGAGCAGCGCGACCATCAGCATCAGCGCCGGGATGCCGATCACCGCGAGGAGGATGAGCTGGGGTGGGGGGACCTCGATCCGCATGGGGCCGATTGTCGACCAACCGATCGACGCGCGCCAGCCTCGACGCGCGTCGACCGCTAGGGAGGATCGAAGACGCGCACCCAGTCGACCCAGGCGTCCATCGGGTTCTTCAGCGACGCGTCCTCGAAGGTGAGGACGAGGGTGCTCTTGCCGGGGGCGGGGAGCGTCACGGTCACCGGGTCGGTCAGCGCGAGGGAGAGCAAGCCCCCGTCGCGGTCGAGCAGGCGACAGCCCAGGACGCCCGCGCTCATCCAGCTCTGCAGGCGGAAGGAGGTGGCTGTCGGCGCCGAGGTCACCGGGACCGCGCGCTCGGCCTTCGCCTTGCCGGCGACGACGATCACCGCCTTGAGCTCGAGCTGCCCGCTCGCCGTCAGCAGCTTGCACTCGCGGTAGGTGTCCTGGTCGTACTTCGGCTCGTAGCCGTCCTTCGCGCTCGCGTCGGCCCAGACCCCGAAGCTCCAGGGCTGGTCGAGGGGCGGCGGCTTGAACGCCACCTCGACGAGGGAGCCGACCTTCTTGTTCTTCACCTCCCCGAGGTGCGGCCAGGCGCGCAGGGTGTACTGCTCGGGCGAGCCGAACTGCAGGACGCCGCAGCGGGGAACGCGGACGCAGGGCCGCGCGAACGGAGCAACGCAGGGCTCGTAGAAGGTCGCCCAGCGCGAGATCGCGCTGTCCTTGAAGTCCTCGCTGAAGACGAGCGGGTTGCAGACCGTCGGCCAGGGATCGCGGGCCGGGTCGAGCCCGTCGGGAGCGATCGAGCTGGGGCAGGAGCTGACGCCGACCGGGGGCTTGCACTCGACGCAGAGGCTGGTGGAGATCCAGTCGCAGGTGTCCTGCGGCTGGTCCGGCAGCGTCCCCTCGAGGTGCGCGTCGAGCCGCGGGTGGTCACCGTCACGCGAGGCGGCTCGCTCCCCGGCCCGGAAGGGCAGGAGCTCGTGGCAGCCGGCGAGCGCCAGCGTGAGCAGCCACCAGGTGAGCGAGCGCATCATCAGCCCCGGGCCTCGTCGCACCTCTCTCGATTGGAGCACGAGACGCGCGCGGGGCACAACGCCTCAAGGTCAGCCCTGCGACGACCTAGAGCCGCCGCAGCGTGATGGGCAGCGCGGCGACGCAGATGCGACCGATGATCGCCATCGCCACGGACCAGTCGCCCGCGGGCGCGAGCACCACCACCGGGCGGCCGTGGAGCTCCTCGGTGCCGAGCTGCTCGGCCTCGAGGCGGTGCTTGCCCGCGATCAGCCGCACGCGGCCCGGGGTGACGTCCCAGCCCTCGCCGGGCAGCCAGATCAGCACCTGCCGCCGCTCCGACATGACGAGGACGTCCTGCGCGGTGATGCTCGCCTCGCGCGGCCCGCCCTCGCCGATCCCTCGCAGCGTGCGCTGCTCGCTGTCGTCGCGCGTCATGATCAGTCCGGGAGCAGCGTCTTCTCGACGACGAACTCGTCGCCCTTCGCCGCGTGCAGGGTGACCTCGGGCCCGTAGCCGGCGCTCACCAGCCAGAGGCCGCCCTTGCCGTCGAAGGCGAGCCCGCGCTGGGTGGCGCCGCCGCTGCCGCGCCTCACCCAGCCCTTGAGGGTGAGCGGCACCGTCGCCCCGCGCCCGCCGCCGACCTCCCAGAGGGCGACCCCGAGGATGCCGACGCCGTGCAGGCTGGCGAGGCGCCGCCCGTCGGGGGAGAAGGCGAGCTGGTGCGCGGCGGAGACCTCCACCTGCCGCGCCCGCCGGATCGCCGGGGGGAAGAGCGCCTTCGCCGCGGCGGTCGCCGTCCCACCGAGGAGCTTGCGCGCCTTGAGGTCCCAGAGCAGGATGCGCTCGCCCGCGCCCACCGCGAGGCGGCTCCCGTCGGGGGAGAGCGCGCCGGAGAAGATCGGACGCTCCGTCTTGCTCTCCCAGCGGAGCAGCTCCTCGAGGCCCTGCCCGTGGTCGCTCCGCCCCGCGCCTGGCGCGCCCGCGGCGCTGCCTCCCGCGCGCCGCCCGAGCCGGTAGACGCGCAGCAGCGCGCGCGTGTTCTTCTCGTCCCCGAGGAGCGCCAGCGTCTCGCCCGTCGCCGAGAGCGCGACGCCCACGATCCGCTCACCCTTGCCGACGCGGACCGTGCCGCGGAGCGCTCCGCTCCGCGCGTCCCAGACGGAGAGCGCGTCCGGGTCGCCGATGCCGCCGTCCGAGGGGTAGGTCGCGGCGGCGACGCGCCCGTCCGCGGAGGCGACCGGCCGCCCCATGGTGAGGACCTTCGGCATCCCGCGCAGCTCGACCACCTGGCCGAAGCGCGGCCCGCGCCAGACCCGCGGCTTCTCGTCGACGACCCCGAGCAGCGCCCCCTGCGCCACCGCGCCGCGGAAGAAGCTCCTGTTGGGGATGGCGGCGAGCCGCTTGCCGCTCGCGCGATCCCAGACGCGCATCACCCCGCCCTCCTGCGCCGCCACCACGCTCGCGTCCGGCGCCAGCACCGCCGCCGTCGGCACCTGCGCCTTGTGCGGCTGGGCGCTCACCTCCCCTCCCGTGGTCAGGAGGCCGAGGAGGATCAGCACCGTAGAAATCACGATGAGGCGGCGCGTGGGGCCTGTGCGGTAGCCGGAGGCATAGATCCGCGCCGTAGAAATCAGCGTGAGGCGGCGCGTGCGGGCTGTGCGGTGGCAGGAAGCACGGCGGTCGCGCCCACCCCAAGGCCCCGCCCCGAGTCGCCCGCAGCGGGCCGTGCGGTCGTGGTCCGCGCTGCGCTCGCCCGCGAGGACGCGAGGGGTGGGGAGGGGCCCGCGAGCGGGGGTCCCCACGCGCCGCCGGTCGCAGATTCTACGAGGGCGCGTGGGAGCCTCCTATTACCCCCAGCGGATGAGGCCGGGGACGAACGGGGTGACCAGGTTCGGGTGGTAGGGCAGGATGCG
>JAKLHH010000037.1 GCA_022710245.1 Myxococcota bacterium | reverse complement strand
TGACCGGCCGCAGCGTGAGGTGCTCGACGGCGCGTTCGCGCGAGAAGCGGATCAGCTCGTCGACCTCCTCGGTGGTGTCGATGAAGCCGTCGGCCATCACGCAGGCGAGGCGCACCGAGAAGCCGTGCTCGTGCAGCAGGTCGACCAGCGCGGCGAGGTCGACGTAGCGCTCGCGGTGCGGCAGGTAGACCTCGCGGTTCTTCTCCGGGTCGTAGTGCACGATGGAGAGCGCGATCAGCGTCAGCCCGCGCTCGTGCCAGGCCTCGAGGTGCGGGCGGTAGCGCTCGCGCTGCTCGAGGAAGAGGATGCCGTTCGACTGCAGGTCGACGAGCGGGATGCCGTAGGGCTGCAGCTCCTCGAGGTAGCGGGTGATCTGCGCGGGGAAGAGCGTGGGCTCGCCCTTGCCGGTGATCATCGCGGTGGTGACGCCGCTCCGCGCGGCGAGCTCGCAGGCCTTGCGGAAGTTGCGCCAGCGCACCTCGGGCTCCTTCAGCCCGAGGTGGTGCGACTCGGTCATCTTGGAGACGCAGAAGGGGCAGCGGGCGTTGCAGGCCTCGGAGCCGGCGACGATGCTGAAGGTCTGGATCTTCATGGGCACCATTGTGCCCCAGCTCGGCCGCCGCGGTCATCCTTCCGGGCGGGCGGTCCACGATGAGCGCGGGGCGGTGACCGCGGGTGACCGCCACGTCCGCCGGCAGCACCGTCGCGCAGGTGCGAGCTGCGGGCGGAGCGTCACCACGGAGGGAGGGCCGGCGGTCGCGGGCGTGCAGCGTTGAACAGCGGCTCCTCCGAGGAGGGAGGAGAGAGCGGCGTGGCGGGGTGGGGGCTCGCTCAGCCGCCTGGACCTGGGCCCTCCGTGGTGACGCCGGTGAGCCTGGCGGCTCCCGCTGTGCTTTCGCTTCGCGGGTCCAGGGCCCGCGGAGCGTTTGCCGTCGAGCGACGCGGGCGCTCGGGTGACCGCCGCTGGACGAGACCACCGCGTCCCGGGGCGGCGGTCAGCCCGAGGCCCGCGTTCCCAGAGCCATCGCAAGACGGGCCGCCGTCGGGAGCACCCGGAGGAGGATGCGTGGGTTCGGTTGTGATGCCAACCGGGCGCCCCTGACGGCGGCGCGAGCTCATCATCGATATCGCGGTCGCGGCTGCGCCGCGGCTGCCGACCTGCGCCCCTCCAGCTCGAGGCGGCGCGGCTGCCACGGGCTCAGCTGCCGCTGATCTCGAGGTCGTCGAGGTACCAGCCCGCGTAGTTCACGAAGGTCGAGGCCATGAAGTGGAAGCCGATCTCCGCCGTGGTGCCGACGAAGTTCGAGAGGTCGACGGTGCGCTTCACCCAGGCCGTGGGCTTCGTGTAGGTCGCCTCGCAGTGCTGGTAGGCGACCTTCTTGTTCACGCGGATCTCGGCCCAGTCGTAGGGCGAGTTGATGTCCTCCCAGGACCAGTAGGTCAGCTTCGCGGTGCTCCACGTCGACGGCAGCACCACCTTGAACTTCAGGATGCTGTCGTCGTCCGGGTTCAGGTTCGTGCAGACCACGGCCTTGTCATCCACCTTGGAGGCGTTGTTGAGCGCGCTGTAGCAGTCGGTGAGCCCGGTCGCCCACATCCCCATCCCGGAGTGGCCGGCCGTCGGCGGGACGCCGAAGACCTGGCTGCCGAGCTTGCAGTTCGGGCCCTGGGTGAAGGCGAGCTTGCCGCAGGCCCAGTCGCCCGTGGCGGCGAAGCCGCCGCAGTTGCCGTTCTCGAAGTCGAACGAGACGGGCGCGTTGACGACCGGGACCGTGTACTCGGTGATCTCGACGGTGAAGGGCCCGTAGAGGATGGGGCCGGTGCTGTCCACCGCGATCACGTAGGTCTGCGTCTTGCTCGGCGTGAAGTAGAGGTCCGTGGGGGTGTTCATGTTGACGACCGACATGGCGCCGTTCTGGCCGCCGCTCGCGCAGGCCGCCTCGATCGCGCTCTCCGCGCAGCCCACCGTCTGCGGGAAGACGTAGACCCGCGCATAGTTCTCGGTCTTCGTGTTGATGCGGTACTTGGTGCCGCCCACCAGGTCCACCGCGTAGTAGAGCTGGGGCCCGAGGTACGGCCTGATCGGGTCGCCCGGCTTGGCCGGCTTCTCACCGCAGGCGAGGCTCACCTGCTCGTTGGGCGCGCCGAGCGTGTCGCCGCTGACCTTCACGGCGCCGGCGGAGAGCGTGACCTTCTCGGCCTTGGCGCAGGTGGTGTTGGCCGGCAGCGTGTACTCCTCGACGGTGAGGACGAAGGCGCCGAGCTGCAGCTCGCTGTAGGAGTCGACGACGATCATCCAGTCGCCGGCCGCGCTGGGGGCGAGCAGCATCTCCTCCGGCTGCCCGAACACCGGCGGGATGTCCGGCGTGTCGCGGGTGAGGCCGGTGCAGGCGGCGTCGATGGCGGCCTTGTCGCAGGCGGTGCTGGCGGGGAAGGCGTAGAGCGCCAGGTCGGCGCCGGACGGCTTGAGCCGGACCTTGTACTTCTTGCCGGCGGCGAGGGCGACCTTGTAGTAGACCTGCCCGCCGACCCAGGGCCCCATCTGGTCGTTGCAGCCGATCCCGCCGAGCTCATCGGGCGCGTCGAGGGTGTCACCGGCGACGCTCGCCTTGCCACCCTGCAGGGCGACCAGCTGAGGCTTGGCGCAGGTGGCGTTCGCCGGGGGGACGCCGGCCTCGCGGGGCGGGCCGAGGTCCGGGTCGACCACCGGTCCCCGGTCGCCGCTCGTCCGGGGCGCGTCGGCAGCGGCCTTGCCGTCCGCCTGGGAGGTGTGGCCGTCCGGCGCCAGGCCGGCGTCGGGGGTCTGGTTGTTGCTGCCGCAGCCGGCCAGCAGGCCGAGGGCGACCGCGACCGAGGCGGTTCGTAGTCCAGCGCTGATCATGCTCGCATCTCTCCTCTGCGAGGTAGGTGCAGGGACGAGCTGGGGTGTCGCAGCGAATGAAGCGGCGCCCCGCACGTCGGGCGGTGGCGGGGAGCTGCCGCGACCAACGCTTGTGTCGCTGTCGACCCACGCGCCCGGCGGCCAAGATGAGGACGCGCCCGGCGGCCAAGAGGAGGACGCGCCCGGCGGCCAAGAGGAGGACGCGCCCGGCGGCCAAGAGGAGGACCGAGCTCCCCTGGCCCGCCTCGAGGCATCCACGCCAGCGAACGCGCAAGGACGCTTGCGCGCCCGCGCCTCAGCCCGAGCATCCTCGTGGGGTTGAGCTGCGCTGACGCCGGCCCGGTTCCTGCAACCCCCGCGGATGTGCCGAGGGACCACAGCGCGCGCTGGCCCCGAGCGCCCCGCCCGACGAGGACGACGGCGCGGGCCGGCGCGGAAGGGGAGGTGGCCATGACCTTGACCGCTCTGCGGCCGCGCAGCGAGACCCGGCCCGACCGCTTCGGCGAGGCGCTCGGCGCGAGCCCGCTCATGCTGCGCCTCTTCGAGCAGCTCCGCCGGGTCGCCGCGACCGACCTCAGCGTCCTGATCACCGGCGAGACCGGGACCGGCAAGGACGTGATCGCGCGCAGCATCCACCAGGAGAGCCGGCGCGCCGCCGGCCCGCTGGTGGTCCTCGACTGCGGAGCCGTGGGCGCAGGACTGATCGAGTCGACGCTCTTCGGCCACGAGCGCGGCGCCTTCACCGGCGCTGTCGGCCAGCGGCGCGGCTGCTTCGAGGAGGCGCACGGCGGCACCGTCTTCCTGGACGAGGTCGGCGAGCTCCCGCTCGATCTGCAGCCAAAGCTCCTGCGCGTCCTCGAGAACCGCGTCCTGCGGCGGGTAGGCGGCATGGTCGAGGTCCCCCTCGACGTCCGCCTGATCGCGGCGACCAACCGCGACCTGGCGCGCGCGGTGGCCGAGGGGCGCTTCCGCGAGGACCTCTTCTTCCGCCTCGCGGTCTTCCAGGCGACGCTGCCGCCGCTGCGCGACCGCCCCGAGGACCTCCCGCTGCTCGCCGAGCACTTCCTCGCCGAGCACGCGGCGCGCCTCGGCCTGCACTGCTCGCTCAGCGTCGAGGCGATCGAGGTGCTGCTGGAGCACGACTGGCCGGGCAACCTCCGCGAGCTCCGCAACCTCCTCGAGCGCGTGAGCCTGGACGGCGGCGTGATCCAGGCCGACCGCCTGCTGGGCGAGCTCCGCCTCGAGGCAGCGACCCCGGCGCCGCCTGCGCGCCCGCAGAGCTACCACGAGGCGCGCGTGCGGGCGCTGGCCTCCTTCGAGCGCGAGTACTTCCAGGAGCTCCTCTCCCGCCACGACGGCAACATCTCTCGCTCGGCGCACGAGGCGCGGCTCTCCCGCTACCGCCTCCGCCAGATGCTGCGGCGGGTCGGCCTCTACTGATCGCCAGGCCCAGGTGATCCTGTACGGGAGCAACGCGACCTTCGCTCGCGCTAGAGCGACTCGAGCACCAGCTGCTGCCCGACGGTGATCAGTCCGGGGATGTAGAGCCGCAGCGGCACCTCGATCCCTCGCGGCGGGACCTCGAGGGTGCAGAGCTCGCAGCTCGGCTTCTGCGCGGTGGTGTAGACGGGGATGGTGCGATCGCCGACGCGGACCGGGCCGTTGAAGGTGAAGCTGGTCGAGGCGCCGAGCGCGCTGGAGACGAGCGAGAGCCGAACGCGGCGCGGCTGACCGTCGGAGACCAGGCGGAGCTTGACCTCGCAGAGGTGCCCGTAGTTCCCCCAGGTGCGCGGCGCGGAGTCGCCGAGCGCCATCAGCGCCGGGGCGGTGCAGTCGGGCAGGCTGGGGTTGAAGCGGCTCGTGGTGTTGAGCGCGTACCCGAGGTAGGCCGGCGCGGGAGGGACGGTGAGGAGCTCGCTCGCGAGGTGGCGCGAGCCCGCGTAGACGCCCGCCTCGCGCCCGTACGCCGCGGCGCCCGGCGCGTGGATCTCGCCGTCCACCGGCCCCGTCTGCGACGCGTTGATCGCGTCCTCGAGCCGCCCGCTGGTGGTCGCCACCGTGTAGAGGTTGGCCGACCGCAGACCGTCGAGCTCGAAGCGGCCGTCGACCATGGCGCCGTCCGGCAGGCTGGCACGAGCGAGCTCCACCACCCGCCGTGGCGAGACCTGGACGCTGGTCGTCGGCGTGCGGAGCGAGCCGGCCAGCCAGTCCTGGGCCACGGCGTAGCCAGGGCCGCTGCCTTCGCCGTGGAGCGGCCTCTCCGCGTTCGTGTAGAGAGAGCCGCGGTAGCTCGCCGCCATCGGCCCCTGGCCGGCGTTGCTCATCAGCAGATGCAGGGTGCGCGGCGCGCCGGACTTGTTGATGTGGAAGAGGTAGACCGCGGCCGCGCCGGTGAGGGGCAGCGCGTGCCCTCCGCGCCCGGGGTCCGGGCGCGCGTTCTGCATCAACCAGCCGGTCGCTCCCCGGAGGATCTCGGGGTTGTTGCTCTTCCAGATGGGGGGGCCGGCCGCGGCGCCGAACAGCGGACGCAGCTCGCCGTCGGGAACGACGCCGCTCGAGGGCAGGGTGCCGGCGCTCCAGCCGGTGCTCCGGCTGGTGCCGTCGGGGGCGGGGTCGGCGTCGGCGACGGCGGGGCAAGAGGCCAGCCCCAGCAGCGCCGCGAGCAGGGCCGCGACGCGGTGATGGGGAAGAGATCCCATGTTCGGCTCCTCGTCTGGACGTCGCGAAGGAAAGCAGGGCGCGTGCCAGACGCGAGAAGGGCCCGCGGGTCGTGACGTTGCGGCGTGCGGGAGCGCTGCAACCTGACGTGGGCGGTGCGCTGGAGCTTGATCGTGCGCGGCTGCGGTCACCGGAAATCGCACCGCTTGCTGCAGGGGCGTGACGAGTCCCGGTTGCACCCGGACCGCTGCCCCCGACGCGCTGGCGGTTTTCACTGCGGCCAGCCAGCGGCGGTCACCGGCACGTCGCTTGCTCGGCGCGCGGCATCAGAGCGCCGGTGACGCCGGCCCTGCGACGCGGTGGCCGCGGGCCACACCTTCACCGGTGATGGAGACAACCGAGACAAGGAGTCAGGAGCCCATGAGAATGTTCAGGTGTGTGCTCGGCCTGCTGGCCGCAACCCTCCTCGCGCCCGCGTGTGGCGGCGTCGAGGACCCCGGATCCCCGGCGATGAACGAGGAGTCCACCCGCGAGATCGCCTGCACCGCGGGCCCCGCCGCCAAGATCGGGCTCGACTTCACCTACGGTCGGGTGGTGATCGAGGAGAAGATCGCGGGCCCCTCCGGCAGCACGCTGCGCATCAAGCGCTACGAGAAGGTGGGCTATGACCGGGCGACCGTCCTCTTCCTGAACGGGCGGACGGAGTTCATCGAGAAGTACGATCCGCTCTTCACCAGGCTGCAGACCGAGCCCTGGATCACCACCAAGGCGCAGACCCTGGCCGACCTGCCGATCACGTTCGTCACCATGGACCACGAGGGCCAGGGCCTCTCGAGCGGCCTCAAGGGCCACATCAGCAGCTACGACGAGTACGTCGAGGGTGTGCAGGCCGTGGTGCAGCGGCTGAAGAAGGTGGGCAAGCCGAACCGCCCGCTCTACCTGATGGCGCACAGCATGGGAGGCCTCATCGCGGCCCGCCACGCGCAGAAGTATCCGGCGGCGGTCGCCGGCCTCATCCTTGGCTCCCCGATGTTCGGCATCAACCCGCCCGCTGGCGCGACCACCGAGCAGCTGCGTCAGCTCGCCGCCGGCTTCGCGCTGCCCGCTCCCTATGGCTTCGGCTTCGCGGATCGCTGCGCGCTCGCGCCCGAGGCCCCGGTGCCGGTCCTCGGAGCGCTGGCGACCTGCCTGAGCACGCCGGCCTGCAAGGCCTGCTTCGCCGATCCAGCGCAGCCGGGCTGCGACCAGATCCCGGTGGACTGGGCCGCGCTCGGCAAGGCCTGGGGCTTCTTCACCTCGGCGGCCTCCGTGGGCTGCAAGAACGCGCACACGCCGATCCCGTCCTGCACCTTCCCGGGGCCCGACTTCATGGGCACGACCAGCAACTACGAGTACTGCGTGTGGGCTGACGGGCACCCGCTGGTCGGCCCGAACCCGACCTTCGGCTGGCTGCAGGAGAGCTTCACCGCCATCGACGCGATGAACCAGGCGAGCGAGCTGGCGAAGATCAAGAGCCTCCCGACGCTGATCCTCTCCAGCCCCATCGACCCGATCGCGACCGCGTCGACCCACGGCGCCTTCTGCAAGCAGCTCGGCGTCTGCACCCTGGTCGAGTTCCCCTCCAGCTTCCAGACGGGCCCGGTCTACTTCCACGAGCTCTTCACGGAGACCAGCCGCGCCAGCGTGATCGCCAAGGTGCGTGGGTTCCTGAAGGCGCAGCTGAAGCTCTGATCGCGGCTCCCACCTCCCGCGCGCCGGGGTCCCCGCGCGCCGCCGGTCGCTTGACCGTTCGGGAATCGTCAAGGCTGAGTCGACTCAGAGGCTCTGCGCGCGATAGAGGAGCGCGGCGCACTCCTGCCGCGAGACGGAGGCGGCCGGGCAGTACAGGGTGCCGCCGCAGCCGGTGGCGATCTGCTCGTCGGTGAGCCTCTGCACGGCCGGGAAGGCCCAGTGCGAGGCCGGGACGTCGGTGTAGTAGGGCGTCGTCGAGCCGCTCACGGTGGGGCCGTACTTCAGGTGCGCGAGGAGCGCCGCCGCCTCGGCGCGGAGCGCGCTCACCTCGGGGCAGAAGTTGCCGCCGCCGCACCCGGCGGTGACGCCGTCGTCGGCGAGGCGCTGGATCGGCTTGAACGCCCAGTGCGAGGCCGGCACGTCCTGGAAGTGGGGCGTCGTGGAGGCGGTGGTGCTGGTGCCGTACTTCATCTTCACCAGCGCGGCGGCGAGCTCGGCGCGGGTGAGCGGCTTGGTCGGGCAGAAGGCGGTCGAGGCGCAGCCGACGAAGTAGCCGTGGATGCCCACCCACTGGATCGCGTCGTAGAAGGGGGAGTCCGGGGGGACATCGGTGAAGAGCTGGCCTGTCACCGGGGTCGTTCCCGCCTCGGTGCTAGGCGCGGGCCCGCCGTCAGCCGCGGGAGAGGGCCTCGCGTCCTTGCCCGGCGCGCCCAGGTCCCCGGCCGGCTCCGGCGGGACGATCTCTCCCTGACCGCCGCCGAAGTCCACCATCGGCCGGAACGCGCTCTTGCCGCTGGTCGAGCTGTCGCTCCCCGCGCAGGCACCGAGGAGGCCGAGCAGGGCCAGGCTGCAGAGGAGCGGGGCGCGCGGCATGCCCGCAGAGGTTGCAGCATGTGCGCCACCCCCGACGACCCGTGATCTCGACCAGATCCCCCGGGTCGGAGCGGTCGCTCGGGCCAGCTGTCCCCAGCGGCCGGCCACCGCGACAGCCACCTGCCCGCTCAGCGCGCCGCGACGCGGAGCTCAGCGCGCCGCGACGCGGGGCGGTGCGCCGAGCACCTTGCGGAACTTCTCGATGGTCTCCGGCAGCACCCGCGTCTCGGCGGTGCGGCGGATCCAGGCGGGGACCCAGGCCTTCGGTCGGGCGTAGGCCCTGTACACGGCCAGCGTGCGGCGCGGGTCACCCTGGAACGTGGTCAGCGTCCAGCTCCCCTCGTTGCGCACGTAGTCGCCGCCGAGCAGCTTCCACTCGCGCCGGATGGTGCGGCCGCCGTCCCTGACGGTGGTGGTCGCCCTCGAGGTGGCGGTGGCGTCCTTGTAGGGGAAGGGCATCGCCACCGTCACCGTGCAGATGTCCCAGCCGGGCCCCTTGCTGTCGCGGCGGGCGCGGCGGATGCGCGGCATGGTGTCGCGGTAGCGGTCGCAGTCCTCGATCACGCGCAGGACCTCCAGCGGCGGTCGCTCGATCACCGCCTTCATCACCGCCCAGGGCTCGGCCTCCCCGGGGACGCTCTCGCGGTAGACCATGATCTCGCCGCGCTCGAGCGCCGCGGTCCAGTCCTTCGCCTCGGCGGGCGCCGACGCGAGCAGCGCCAGCGCGCCGATCAGCGCGCGCAGGGGCATCGTCCCGTGGTTCATCCTGGTTCCTCCTGATCGTGCGCGGGTTCGAGCACCGCGACCGCGGCGCGGTGGCCGGCGACGTCGAGCTCGAGGCCACCCGCCGCGAGCGCCGCGCCGGTCCCGCTCGCGAGCGGGCTCCCGTCGAAGGCGCAGGTGACCCGGTACCGCCGCGCGGGGTTGAGCCCGAGCGCGCCCGGCAGGACGAGCTCGAGGTGCACCCGCGCGTCGCGGGCGTTGTCGTTGATGACGAAGAGGTAGACCGTCTCGCCGGCGACGCGCGCCCAGGCGAGCTCGCGCGGCCGCCCGGCGCGGAGCGTGGGCGCGACGCCGCCGCGCGCGAGGAGCCAGCGGGCGAGCGCGGTCGCGCGCTCGATGCGCGCGGGCTGCACCTGGTAGTAGCGCCCCTGGTTGAAGAGCGCGTGCGGGCTGGTGCCGAGGAGCACACGGCGCCCGAGCTCGTCCTCGATCCAGTACCCCGCGACGCGCCCGCGCCGACCGAGGGCGGTGCGCTCCCAGAGGAACGGCGTGCAGGAGGCGGCGGTCGGCGCGCTCTGCCAGAAGGTGGCGTACCAGTAGCTGTCCACGACCACGTCGCCGTCCTCGCCGCGTCGGCCGAGGCTGGCGCGCAGGCGGCCGGCGCGCGAGGGCGAGCGCCAGACCCGGTGGCCGTCGGGCCGCAGCGGGAAGAGGTCACGGAGCCGGCGGTCCTCGCTCCCCGGCCAGAGGAGCATGACCAGCAGCCCGCCTCCGCGCACGTAGTCGTGGAGCAGCCCCGCGGTGCGCGCGTCGATCACCTCCGGGTTCTGGAAGAAGACGACCGAGTGCCGTCGCAGCGCCGCCCCGTCCACCAGGCGGGCGTCGAGGACCTCGGGGTTGTAGCCCGCGCAGGCGAGCCAGCCGAGGAGCGCGGGCTGCTCGATCGTGTGCACGCGCTGCAGGTGATCGAGGACCCCGTGCGCCGGGGTCGCGTGGCGACCGTGCTGCAGGATCGCGATGGGGTCGCGCACCTCGCGCGCGCGGAGCAGCCGCTCGCCGTGGCGCGCGAGCAGCTGTCCCCAGCGCCGGAGCACGTCGTAGCGCTCGCGTGGCCGGCCGTCGGCGCCGATCGCCGCCAGGTAGTCGTAGCTCGAGCCGTCCGCGTTCCAGCCGCCGCGCACCACGTAGACCGAGCCGCCCTTCAGGCCGCGGCCGATGGAGCGCGCGAGGAGCTGGTCGGTGGCCGCCGGCCGCACCGGCGGCGCGCCGACCAGCGGCGCGCTCCAGAACCCGCCCTGCAGCTCGGCGGCGAGGATGAAGTCCTGCTCGCCGGTGGCGAGGTCGCCGTGGTGATCGTAGAGGCGTGTGAAGTAGTCCGCCTGGAACGGCTGGTCCTGCAGCGCGCGGCTGGTCAGGTACTGCTTGGGGTAGAGGTCGAGCGTGGTGAGCGCGACCCGGTTCTTCACCGCGCCGTCGTAGAGCTGCACGTCGCGGAGCGGGAGGCGGCCGAGGTTCAGGCCGAAGGGCGAGTCGTTGGTGAGGAGGAGCAGGTCGGGCTCGCGGAAGCCCTCCGCCTCGATGAAGAGGCGCAGCGTGTCGAGGTACTCGAGGATCTGCGCGTGGCCGGCCGCGATCCAGTCGGCGAGCCGCGCGTTCTCCGTCGCCGCCGCCCCCGGTCCCTCGCCGCGTCCGGCGAGCAGCGAGGGGGCACGGCGCGGCGGGGGCACCTCGTCGAAGCTGGCGTAGCTGCTGCCGTAGAGCTGGTTCAGGCGCCCGATCTCGCCGTGGCACCGGGCGAGGAAGCGGGCGAAGTGGGCGAGCGCGGCCGGCGAGTAGTCGACCCCGCCGAAGCGGCGCCCCCAGTAGAAGTTGGTCTCGTTGTCGAGCTGCACGCCGACCAGGTTGCTGCCGACGTAGGGCCGCGCGAACGCGAGCGCCCGGGCCAGCCACGCGCGCGCCGCCGCCAGGAAGGTCGGGTGCAGGTAGCTCGGCTGCCGCTCGTCGGGGGCGCCTCGCGAGGAGAAGCTGAAGGGACGTCCATCGGCCTGCAGCGCGAGCGCCTCCGGGTGCGCGCGCTTCCACCAGCGCGGCACCGCGCCGAAGCTCCCGGGGCCGTCGGGCCACTCGGCGGTGATCAGCGGGCCCGGCTTGAAGATCAAATAGAGGCCGCGCCTGGCGACCATCGCCAGGAAGCGGGCGAGGTCGCGCGCGCCGGAGAAGTCCCACACCCCGGGAGCCGGGCTGTGGTAGTCCCAGGGGACGTAGGTCGTGACCAGGTTCATCCCCGCCTGCTGCATCAGCTCGAGGCTCTGCTCCCAGCGGTCCCAGGTCGCCTCCGGGTCGAAGCCGCGATCGCGAACCCGGAAGTACTGCAGCTCGCCCCCGAAGAGGAAGACCGGCGCGCCGCCGACGAGGAGCGCGCCGTCGACGATCTGCACGTGACCGCGCCGGGTGGCGGCGACGGGCGGGCGCGGCGGCAGCACGGCCGGCGGTTGCGGGTGGTCGAGGCTGATCACGCGGTCCTCGCGTCGTGAACCTGCGCGAGGGAGGTGCAACAGGCGCACCAGCGGCGAGGGCGCCCGCCGCCGCGGGATCACCAGGCAGACGCGACGCGGCCGCGAGGCTGCGGCCCGACGTCCGCTCGGCTGGCCGGTCGAGCAGCCGCGGAGTGGAGTGCGCACTCCTCGGCGCGCCGCCCTCGCGGTCCTCCGTCAGGGCCGCGCCGACGCGCGGCGTCAGGGTGGAGCCCGCCGCAGCGCCTCGCGGTGGCCCTCATCGCCGCCGGCGATCATGAGCCGGAGGAGGGCGCCTCGCGAGGAGGCTGCCCTGGCCGCGCACGCACGTCCGCTGGCCTCTCCCTTGCAGCCTCTCCTCGACGATTGGCTGAGCGCGGCAGCTCCTCGCCACCGCCCGACGCGCGGGGCGCCGCTCCACGATTGTTGGTCGCGGCCGCTCCGCCCGACCGCCCGACCTGTGCGGCGCCGCGACAAGTATCACCCCGGAGGCCGCTTGCCCCCGCGACCACCTCACGCCCTGCGCCCTCGGCTCACACCGGCGCTCGCGCTCCTCGCCGCGGCGCTGGCGCTGCCGCGGGCGGCGGAGGCGACGGTGGTGGGGACGATCTTCTCCGGACCGACGACGGCGGACGCCCTCGCGGCCTACTGGAACCCGGCGGCGATGGGGCTCCTCGACGGCCATCAGCTCCTGATCTTCACCGGCGCCACCCTGATCGGCATGAGCTACGATCGCACGAGCCCGAGCGGCCTCGACGGCAGCCGCTTCCCCCGCGCCGACCTCTTCGTCGCCAAGCCGGACATCGCGGCCGGCTTCGTCAGCGACCTGGGGACGCGCCGCCTGCGCGTGGGCTTCGCCTTCGCCACGCCGGTCCTCGACGGCGCACGCTGGGCCGAGCGCTACGACGGGAGGCCCTCCTCGACGCGCTACTACGCCCTCGAGGGTCGCGCCGTGCACCTGCTGCTCCGGCCGGCGATCTCCTACACCGTGCACCGGGTGCTCTCGCTCGGGGTCGGGCTCGACGTGATCGGGGTCTGGCTGATCTCCGACTCGATGATCGATCTCGGCGCGACCCTGAACCACGCCATCTGCGAGGCGCTCGCGTCCCCGAGCTGCCACGCTGACGCCCCGCTCGCGCGTGAGGACCCGGCGTACGCCGCGCGGACCCGGGTGGAGGGCACGGGCTGGGGGGTCGGGGCCTCGGCGGGCGTGCTCCTGCAGCCGTGGCCGTGGCTGCGGCTGGGCGTGGGGTTCTCCTCGGGCGCGCGCGAGGTGGCGGTGCCGATGGAGATCAACGTGGCGCTGCCGCAGGCCGCCGTCGACTTCGTCCGCCGCAACCTCCCCTCGCTGCGCCTGCCCGAGCTGCACGCCCGCGCCGACGTGCTCACCTACTCGCCGATGATGCTCACGGCGGGGGTGATGGTCCGCCCGAGCGAGCAGCTCGAGGTCGCGGCGGACCTGCACTGGATCCAGAAGTCACGGACCGGGACGATGACGGTCCGCATCCTGGAGACCACCTCCCAGCTGATCACCAGCCAGTACATGGACAAGCTGGTCGAGGACGCCTACACGGTCGGCCTGCGCGTCGGCTACCGGCTGCGCCCGGAGCTGGCGCTCGCGGGCCGCGTGGAGTTCACCTCCAACACCATGCCCGAGCGCTTCACCACTCCGGTCTCGCTCGACTACGACAAGCTCCACCTGCAGGCCGGCCTCTCCTGGCGCGTCGCCTGGTGGCTCGACCTGGTGGGCGAGGTCGGCTACACCGCGCTCTTCCCGCGCACCGTCACCGTGAGCGCGTTCGGGCCCAACGCCACCGCGCGGACGCCGCTGGAGGCGAGCTTCGACCTGCCGAGCCCCGTCGGCAGCTACAGCGGCTACGCCGTGAACGCGAACCTCGCCTTCTCACTTCGCCTCACCCGTCCGAGGAGCACGCCATGACCCGTCCCGCCATCGTAGCCGCCCACCGCGCCCTCGCGCTCGCGCTCCTGGTCGGCGCGCTCACCGGTGGACCCGCAGGCGCGCAGACCTGCCAGCGCGCGGTCGCGCTGCGGGTGAACGAGGGCGGGCTGGCCTTCCTCGCGCAGCAGGCGCTCCCGCTGCTGCCGAAGGAGCTCGCCGTCCCGCCGCTGACCCAGACGGTCTTCGACTGGCCCTTCACCAGCGAGGACGCGCAGCTGCAGCTGCAGGGGCTGACCGCCTCGCTCGCCGTCAGCGAGCTGCAGGCGACGATGGACAACGCCACCCTGCTGCTACGCCTGCGCGGCGACGTGAGGGCCTCAGGGCCGGTGGCCATCCTGCACCCCTACCCGGGACAGGCGCGCGAGGACTGTCAGGCCTCGCTCGCCACGCTGGGGGCCGCGGTGAGGCTGGGCCTGCAGCTCGACAGCTCGGGGGACGCGATCGCGGTCCACGTCACCGACGCGAAGGTCACGCTCGATCCGTCGGCGACGACCGCGACGCTGAGCGGCTGCGCGACGGGCGACCTGCTGGCGTCGGTCGCCGGCCTGCTCCGCGACCACCTGCTCGGCGCGGCGCAGTCGGCGCTCGAGGGCCTCGCCCGGACCCAGCTCCCCGGCCTCCTGCAGGATCAGCTGCGCGCCGCCGGCAGCTTCGCCGGCGAGGTCCACGGCCTTCGCTACCAGGCGGCGCTCGCCTCGCTCGACACGGACGAGCGCGGTCTCCGGCTCACGGTCAGCGGCTCGGTGGTCCCGCAGAGCAGCGTGGTCCCGCCCTGCCTGGCCGCCGCGGACCTGACCGCGCCGAGCTGCGCCGGCGCCAGCCCGGCGCTGCGCGCCACCGGGGCGATGTTCGCCGCCGGGGTCTCGGCGCCGCTCCTCGAGCAGATCCTCTTCGCGCTCTGGCGGAGCGGCCAGCTCTGCCTCGACAGCCGCAGCCTCGAGGCCGGTCCGCTCGCCGCCGCGCTCGGCCAGCTCGCCGCCGCGCTCGGCCAGCCCGCCGGGACCACGGTCGCCTTCAGGCTCACGCTGGCGCGGCCGCCGCGGGTCCGCTGCGCGGCGCGCAGCGGCGTCACCCTCGAGCTCCCTGGCGCGGCGCTCGATCTCTCGCTGGAGCCGCCCGGCGGTCCGTCGGGCCGGCTGGCGCTGACCGCCGACCTCGCCGTGAGCGCCGAGCCCTGGATCGATCCCGCGAGCAACAGCGTCGCGGTGAGCCTGAGCGGCACCGAGGTCTCGCGCGTGGACGTGCTCGGGTCGCAGGGGCTCACCCTCGACCCGGCGCGGCTCCAGCGCTTCCTCAGCGACGTGGTGATCCCCGCGCTCCACCTCCGGCTGGCGGCGCTGCAGCTCTCGCCGGCGGTGATCGACTCGGGGCACAGCTTCCTGGTGTCGCTGCGCCAGCTCGAGGTCGGCGACGGCTTCCTGGCCGCCTACCTCGACGCCTACCCGGGCGGCCTGGCGGAGCGGGACACCTCCCCGCCCCGGACCCTGATCCTGCGTGACCCGGGGCCGGTCGTGGGACCGCAGCTGACGCCGATCGTC
The DNA here is from genome assembly GCA_022710245.1 of Myxococcota bacterium. The sequence goes on along the minus strand of JAKLHH010000037.1, from coordinate 1,826 downwards.
GTCGGCGGCACGGACGACGTGACCCCGGTCCCGCTGCTCCGCTACCGCGCCCGCGTGGACGGAGGCGCCTGGAGCGCGCCGAGCTACTCGCGCCGCCTCGACGTCGCCACGCCCGCCGGGCTGCACCTGGTGGAGGTCGCGGCGGTCGACCTGCACGGCAACGTGGACCCCGAGCCGGTCCAGGTGCGCCTCCAGGTCGACTCCGTGCCGCCGGTCCTCCGGGTCCTCGAGCGACCGACGGCGCTGGTGCGGGACGGCCGCGCGGCGGTGCGCTTCGAGGGGAGCGACGACCTCACCAGGGTCGTGAAGCTGGTCTACCAGGCCGAGCTCTTCCGCGTCCCCGACGGCGGCGGCGTCCCTGACCGCGTGGGGCTCCGCGCCTGGACCGCCGGGGTGAGCGACGCCCGGTTCGAGGACCTCGACGACGGCGTCTACCGGCTGCGCCTCACCGTGCGCGACGAGGCGGGCAACGTCACCTCCGACGACAGCGGCTTCGTGGTGCAGCACGAGGGCTGCCAGGCGGCGCCGGGCCGGGCGACCGGCTCGCTGCCGGTCGTGCTGGCGCTCCTCGGGGCGCTCGCCCTCCTCGGACGCCTCCGTCGCGCGGGCGACCGCTGAGGAGAGAGGCGCCGGCCAGGCTCCAGACCTTCAGGTGAGAGGCGCCGGCCAGGCTCCAGACCCAGACCTTCAGGGACACTGCCAGCGCCGCGGGCGCGGCCTCGTCAAGTCAGGGAACGGTCGCGAGCTGCTCTGGATCGTAGACCAGGTCGAAGCTCTGCGACCCGGCGCAGGGCTGAAGCGGGCCGGCGGAGGCGCGCGTGCCGAGCTCGAGGTGCAGGTGCCGCGTGTCGCTGCGGCCCGAGTTGCCCATCTCCCCGATCGTCTGGCCGCGCTTCACCGGCTGCCCGACCAGCGCGGCGGCCGGCACCGAAGCGTGCTTGAGGTGGGCGTAGCGCGTGAAGATGCCACCTGCGTGGGCGATCACCACGTGGTTGCCCCAGCCCGCCCCGCACTCGCGCGTCGCGGTGTTGGCGCAGAACATCCCGGCGGGATCGCCGCTGCACGCCTGCGGGCAGCCGAGCCGCACGTAGACCACCACGCCGTCCGCCGTGGCCCGGATGGGGACCGAGGCGGGCCCGCCCGCGCCGATCACGTAGTCGACCCCCTCGTGCGAGGCAGGCTGACCCGGCGTGCCCGCGAAGGCCCCCTTCACGTCGGGCGTCGGCGCTGGCCGGCCCCAGGTGATGGCCGCGGCGCCTGCCGGCAGGAGCGCGCCGCCGAGGAGCGGCCCCACGATCTGCACCGGCGCCGAGTCCGCGGCGCCGCTCTGGAACGAGGGGCAGGTGACCGCGCCGTCGTGCGCGCGATCCGGCAGCCGCAGGTCGCGCGACGGCGCGAGCTCGCCGCGGCCGTCGAGCAGCGCGCCCTGGTCGACGCGCAGCTCCAGGACGGGCGCGGCGTCGGCCAGGTGAGGGGCGCCGTCGCGAGCCGAGGGCGCCTCGTCGCAGGACGCGAGCAGGCCGAGGCCGAGGACGAGGCACAGCTCGGTCACTCGCGGGGTCGCGCTCGCCGCGGCCAGCGCTCCTCTGCTGGCGCCGGGACCTCGAGGGCGCCTCGAGGGCGCTGCTGCGCCGGACGCGCTCACTTGGCGAAGTAGGTGTAGAGCACCGCCGCCCACCTGCCGCGGGTGATGGGGCTGTCGGGGCAGTAGCGCTGCGTCGAGCAGGAGCTCGCCGCCTTGTCCTCCTCCAGCCGCTGCACGGTGCGGAACCCCCAGTGCGTGGCGGCGACGTCCGCGAAGTAGGGCTGCTGCGAGGCGATCGTGA
>JAKLHH010000369.1 GCA_022710245.1 Myxococcota bacterium | reverse complement strand
TCTACGTGGTGGTGCGCGACAGCCGCGGGGGCGAGACGCCCGCCGGGCCCTTCCGCGTGCCGATCGAGGCCAACTGAGCTCTCGGCGGCTCGCCCGCCGGCCCCAGGCGGCCCCCGAAGCACGACGGCTGGCGGTCAGCGCTGCAGCCTGGTGCAGGATGGGCGTGGAGAGACTCTTCGATCGCCGCTGGGGTCGCGCTGGTAGGCAACGCAGCCGCCCGCCTCGCACCGAGGCGGCTCGCTGATCTGGTTGCTGCACCCATCCTCGCACTCGCTGAAGCCCGGAGCTCCCTGCGCGCGTGCGTACCAGGCGGCGTTGACCGCCCCGTAGCCGCACGAGTTGGTGCAGTCGGCGTCCGCCCTGCAGTCGAAGCGACGAGGATCGCGAAGCACGCTCGCCGCGGGCGGCGCCTTCTGTGCCACGGTCGATGGGGCAACGGTCGGCTCCTGCGGCGGCGCGGCGGGGCTGCGGCAGGCCGTCAGGACGAGCAGCAACCAGGCAGGGCGGAGTCTCATGCGGACCAGTCTACCGCGGTGGCACGCCGCAGGGCCACTCGGCGGGCTATCACCCGCCATCACCGGTCGGCGAAGCTGCCGTCCTCGGCGACCCGGAAGAGGCGGCTCGCCCCGCGCCCCGCCGCAGGGTCAGTCGACCCCGTCGCATCCCTGAACCGTGCTGGAGGTCGAGTCGGAGCCCGCGGGCCAACGGATGGTGCGCTTCTTCTCCGCGACGAAGAACTGGCCGTCCCACCGATAGGTCCCGACGATGCATCTCACCTTAGGGTCCGCCGCGGCGCTGTCGGTCATCGAAGACCGGATCGTCAGACGACGCTGCGTCGCATCGTAGCGCAGACCGGGTTTGCCGCCTCCGACTCCGTGGCAGCCATAGTGGAGCTGCTGACGCACGGTGACCTTTCCCGGCAGGTCGCGCCCGAGCACCTGCACGTAGCCGCCGCACCAGGAGCTGCCGCCGATCACGATGCGGACGAAGCTGAGGGCCGCGAGCTGCAGCCCCTCTCGTGCCGACGGGAGCGTCGTCAGACGCAGATCCCAGATCTGATCCGGGAAGGGCTTGCGGACACGATAGCTGCCATGACGGAGTCTGACGCTCTCGCTCACGCCTGAGGGCTGAAACGTGTGCAGCTCCGCCTCGCGGAAGCTCTTGAGGTGGAGCCTCGGGAAGCGACCGGGGTATGCGAAGCTCGGCCGCCTCTCCTCTATCTCCTGGGCGTGGGCCGCGGAGGAGACCAGCCCCACACCCGCGACGAGGATGCACGCCGACCGTCGCCAGCACCTCCCTGATCGCCCGGGCGACCTCTGCATGAGCCATCCTCCCAACGGCGTCGGCCGGAGCGCGGTGAAACGCCGCGGCTCCCACGCGGGACGCCGCCACCCCGCCCCCACGGCGTGTGCGCACGCCGAACATCAACGCAGCAAGCCGCAGGCCAGACGCATCCCGGTCGAGACTTCAGGATTCCGCCATCAGGACACGCCCGCGCTGGTCAGGGGTGGCCAGCGCGGGTGAGGTTCTGCCAGGGGCTCGCCGCGGCAGGCGTGCAGAGCGCCGAAGCGCCTCCACGAGGGCGGCTTTGGGGTGCGAGAACGCTGACCGAGCATCGTCGGACCTCATGCTATCCTCCTCGCCCGGAGAGCACCTCCATGCCCTGCCCACACCGGCTCCCTGCCGCGCTCTTGCTCGGCGCCGCGCTCTGCCTCGCGTCGCCGGCCGTGACGGCCAATGGCTCCTCCTGGCAGTGGTACCCGCCGTCCGGCACGCCGGGCCCGGTGAAGGCGAAGGGGCTCCTCCTCGAGAAGGAAGAGGTCGTCTTCAGAGATGGACGGGTGGTGGCGAGGTTCTGGGTGAAGAACCAGACCTCGACCGAGATCGAGACCTCGATGGGGTTCCCTCTCTCGCAGCGGCGCGTGAGCAAGCCAGCCTGGGCCGCGAGCGTCGACCCCCGGCAGGAGATGGACGCGGCCAGGCGCCGCCTGCGCTCCTTCAGCGTCGAGGTCAACCAGCAGCGTGTGCCCTGGCGCCTCGCCACCAGCGTCGCCGGTGACTACCCGACAGTGATCGCCTGGACCATGCGTTACCCCGCGGGGAAGGTCACTCAGTTCACGGTCCGCTACCCGATCCTCTACTCCTGGTACAACCGCAGTGAGCTGACCTTCCAATACATCACTCACACCGGGGCGTACTGGGCGCGACCGATCGGCCAGGCGACCCTCCGTTTCTGTGACCGGAAGCTGATGAGCGTCTACCTCGACCTCCCGCACGGCCGCGTCTGGATCGACGGCGGCTGGCGCTACGTCACCTATCGCTGGGACGTCGCGCCGCGGGACTTCACGGTCGACCGCAAGGCGCGCTGCCTGGTGTGGCAACGGCGCAACTGGACGCCCACCAGGGCAGACGATCTCCACCTCGAGCTCGGCGACGAGCCCGAGGGCAACCACGAGTTCCTGCCCGAGCCGCAGAAGATCCTCGACACCTGGTGCGCGAAGTACGATCCCACGCTCCACGCAGGGCTCGGCTGGCCTTTCCTCCACCAGGCGACGCGCCAGCTCGGCGCCGAGCTCCGCCTCGACCAGCGTCTCCTCGACGAAAAGCGGCTCGCGGCTGCGGAGCGCGCCGCCTGGGCGCGGCTGATGTACGCGACCCAGATGGGACCCGAGCTGGACCGCGCGAGCCCGCACCTCCGCCTCCTCGTCCTGCAGCGCCTCCTCGACTACCTCGGCAAGTATCCGCTCGGAGTCCGCGGCAAGGCCAGGCTGGACCTCGGCACGATCAAGTACACCCGCGGGGACGACGAGGTCACGCACCGGCTCGGCGATTGCTTCGAGAAGGGCCGCAGCCGCCGGAGCGGAGCGCTGACCGCCGTCGAGCTGCGGAACATGGCCTTCGTTCGAGCCGAGGGGGCCCGCGTCAAGATCAGGCTCAAGGCGGCACTGGAGAAGCTCGTGCTGCTGGAGCACGAGCGCGGTCGGCGGGAGCTGTCGCCGGACTGACCGACGCAGACCGCAGGCCGAGGCGCGCCGACTCTCGGAGGCAGCATCGGGATGGCGGCCCGAGCCGGCTGTCAGGAGCGCAGCGCCTCGACGTCCCTCAGCACCTCGGAGAAGCTCACCGCGGCGAGCTCACCGAGGGTGACCGCGCGCCCCTCGCGCTCCACCACGAGCGCGCCCGTCGTCTGCTCGGGGCACCCCTTGAGGTCCTCGAGCGAGATCCCCGGGGAGAGCGGCAGGCGGGCGACCAGCGGCGAGCCGTCGGCGGCTCGCACGTCGCGCAGGTAGCACGCGATCAGGCCTGCGTCGTTGCGCCGCCACCCGCGTGACTCGAGGACGCCGAGCACCTTCGCTGCCTTCGCGGTGGCGCCGGCGCAGCGCGCGAGCTCCTTCGCGCGCGCCTCGGCGGCCGTCGGCGAGACGGTCGCGCGGCCGAGCTGCTCGAAGGGCTGCAGGATGCCGTAGTCGAAGAAGATGGACCGCCACGCCGCGACGCGCTCGGGGTCGCGCGCCGGGTGGGCCAGGCGCACCGGATGCTCCGCGCCGAGCTTCAGCGTCCGGTCGCGCTCGTCGGCGAAGCTGCCGTCCTCGGCCACGCGGAAGAGCCGGCTCGCTCCGCGCCCGCCGCACGCCTCCCAGAGGAGCCGGCGCGCGAGGTGGAGGAGCAGCGGCTGCTCGAGGACGCGGAGCCGCAGCTCGGCGAGAGGCCAGGCGCGCTCGTCGGCCATCGCGCGCTCGAGCCGGCGCCGCTGCCGGTCGGCGACCGCGGCGAGGTCCTTCTTCAGCGCGTCGAACCGCGCGCGCGCGGCCTTCGCCGCGGCGGCGTCGTCGCCCTTCGCGGGTCGCGGCAGCGTGCGCAGGCGCTCGCCGAGCCCGCTCGCCTGGCGCTCGCGGACCACCGGCGCCAGGGCCTCGTCGAGGCTGACCACGAACGAGCGCGCGCCGTACGAGAGGTCGAGCGTCCCGTCCGCCTCGAGGCCCAGCTCGGGCACCGTGCGGTCGCCGAGCTCGTCGGCGGTGAGCCCGCGCTCGGCGGCCGCCTCGAGGAGGAGCGCGGCGGTGTGCTTGCGCAGGGCGTCGAAGCGAGTCGTCTCCGCGATGTGCGCGAGGTGCAGCAGCGCGAGGTCGGTGCCGAGGGCCGCCAGCGCCAGGCAGGCGCGCTCGGCCTTCTTCTGGTCCCGGCGCGCCCACTCCCGCGCCAGGGACGCCACGCGACGCGACGCGGCCTCCGAGGGGAAGCGCACCGTCGCCAGCAGCATCCAGTCGTGGCGCCCGGGCGCGTCGCCGAGCACCCACTGCTCGGTGAGCTCGAGCGCGAGCTCGGCGAGCGAGGCCTCGTCGCAGGCGTCGCGCAGGAGCGCGATCCCAGGGTAGGGCGGCTCGAGCGGCGCCACCTGCAGCAGCTCGACGAGCGCGGCCCGGGCCTCCTCGGGCAGGACGCGGCCCGAGCGCGCGCGCAGCGGGGGGAGCTCGGCCAGCCGGAGGAAGGCGGGAGGCTTGGGCACGTGGGCCTCGAGGGCGAGGGGATCCCGGTCCAGCAGCGCCGCGATCGCCTTGCTCGCCGCCGCGCCGTAGCGCCTGGCCGCCCGACGCACGACCGCGTCCTTCCCCTTCTGCGCCAGGAAGAGCAGCGCGGCCTCGGCGGCGCGCCGCGCCGCGCCGTCCTCGCCCACCGCGTCGGGGACCAGGCCGCAGGCCGCGACCTCGGCGTGCTCGAGGAGCCACGCCAGCGCCACCCGCCGCTGACGCTTGCGGCCGGCGAGGAGCGCGAGGCTCGGCGCCATGCGCGGCGAGACGAGCTGGAGCGCGGCGGCCAGGGTCTCGTCGTGCCCCTCCCAGGCGAGCCACTTGAGCCACGGCCGCGCGAGGAAGCCGGGCAGAGCGGCGAGCCCGTGCCGCGCCACGAAGCGGCGCTCCCCTGCGCGCAGGCCCCCGAGGCCCCGGTTCCAGGCGCGCAGCCCCTCGTCGTCGGGGACCACCAGGTAGACCCAGCTCCCCTTCGGCCCTCGCTGGAGCCCGTAGTCGCAGCCGACCCACCCGTTCTTCTCGACCTCGGCGCGCCAGGCGGCCAGCTCCTGCCTGCTCATCGCGCGAACGGCCCCGCCGCCATGGGGGACGAACGGCGCCGGGGGCGTGTCGATCACGACCCGCGCGAGCTCCTCGCCGAGGAGCTGCAGCCCTCGCACCACCTCTCGCTTGCCGCTGCCCTGCGCCCGCCACGGGCGCAAAGCCAGCAGCGCGGGGACCTCGCCCGGCCTGGCGGCGGCCGCGGCCTTCCCCGCCGCGCGCTGCTTGCCGAGCACGCGCTCGATCGCGCCGCCGAGCTTGGTCTTGCCTCTGGCCTGGCCCTCGAGGACGTGGCCGAGCTCCGGCGCGTCACGGAAGTAGCCGAGCACGAGCGGCCCGAGGACGGTGCTGCTCGCGTGGGGCGCGAGGATCGCCGCGGCCTCCTCGCAGCGGAAGCAGGCGATGGCCTGCGCCACCTGGCGCGGCGGTGTCTTCAGCAGCGGGCCGTACTTCGGCTTCTCCAGCAGCGCCGGGAGGGCGCCGGCGAGGATCGGCAGCACCTCCTCGCAGGGCAGCGCGTGGGCGAGGTCGAGCGCGTAGGTGGAGACCACGGCGCCGTCCGCCGCGACGCAGGCCCGGACCGCCTCCACGCTGCTCGTCGCGGAGAGGAGGAACGAGAGCGATCGCAGCAGGGTCGCGTCCTCGCGCGCCGCCAGGAGCTCCTCGTTGCCCCACGGCTCGTCGGGGAAGGCGCTGGCGAGGGCCGCCCGCAGCGGCCGGTCGGACCCGGCCCGCAGCGCGCGCGCCTCCTCGCGCGCCGCGGCGTAGGCCTCCTCGCTCGACGCACAGACCTCGTGACGCAGCACCGGCCAGGGCTCCCCTCGCCGGCGGTACCGCTCGTCCGCGCTGACCAGCCAGACCGCCGTCGTCCAGCCCCCCGAGGCAGCGGAGAGCCCATAGCGCCACGCGCGCCAGGCCACACGCACCGCGTCGGTGAGGCCGCGCGCGACCGTGATGGCCGGGGTCAGGCTCGGCTCGCGGTCCACGCGCGCGACCATCGTGTCCGCCGCCGCGAGCACCTCCAGCTCGGCCGCTCGCAGGGCGTCGAGGTCGAGGCGGAGCAGCAGCTCGTGCGCCTCCCGCCGCAGGGGCGCCAGCGCTGGCTCCGTGGTGGTCTTCAGCCCGGCCGCGAAGATCGCCGCGTGCGAGCGCCTCTCGTGGAAGTGCGTCGGCCCCTGGTAGGCCTTCGCCAGCCGGGCGACGAGGGCCTTGGCCGAGCGCTCGGTGGGGGCGGCGGCCGAGCCGGGGAGCGAGCGTCGTGGGCGCAGCGCCTTGCGCGCTTCCTCGGAGGGGCAGAACGGGGTGCTCATGCGCGGCAGGCTACCGCAGCGGCGCGAGATCGTCACCCGCGGAGCGGCCTCCACCCCACGGCAGGCGCGGTCGTCGTGGCGCACTCTCCTGTGGCCTCGGCGCGAGGCGCGCAGGCCGCCCGCGCTCCGGGCACGAGACGTGCAACGGCCGTGGTGAGATGGATCGGGGAGCGCTAGAGGGACAGACCGCCGTGGTCACAGGGGCCGGGCGCGGCATCGGCCGCGCCGCGGCGCTGCACCTCGCCCGCGCGGGGGCCTCGGTGGTGGTCGCCGCGCGCTCGTCGGCGGAGCTCGAGGAGACGGCCGCCGCGATTCGGGCCAGCGGTGGCCGGGCGCACCCCGTCGCCACCGACGTCTCGCGCTGGGGCGACCTCGAGGAGCTCGCGCGGGAGACCTCGCGGAGCTTCGGCCCCGCCGACGTGGTGGTCATCAACGCCGCGGTGGTGGACCCGGTGGGGCCGAGCTGGACCGTCGACAGCGCCGAGTGGGCGCACACCATCGCGGTCAACCTCAGCGGCGCCTTCTTCACAGCGCGCGCCTTCCTGCCGGCGATGGTCGAGCGCCGCCGCGGCTGCCTGATCTTCGTCTCCAGCGGGGCCGCCACGTCCCCGCTCCCCGGGTGGAGCGCCTACGGCTCGAGCAAGGCCGGGGTCGAGCTGGCCCTCCTCACCATCGCCGCCGAGGTGGACCGCGCCCGGCTGCCCGTGCGGGTGCACGGCGTGCGCCCGGGGATCGTCGACACCTCGATGCAGGAGCGCCTCCGCCGGCTCGATCCGGCGCGCTTTCCGGACGTCGAGCGCTTCCGCCGCTACCACGCGCACGGCGACCTGCTGCGCGCCGACGAGCCAGCCGCCCTGATCTGCTACCTGGCGGGGA
>JAKLHH010000368.1 GCA_022710245.1 Myxococcota bacterium | reverse complement strand
GCCTCGCCTTCCCCCTCAGGCCCCCCCGCCTCGCGTCGCTCGGCGGAGCCCTGCGGATCGACGCACGCGCGCAGCGAGCGCGAGTGCGCGGCCTCCTCGACCCTGCCGGCACCGGCAGCAGCGCGACGCTGGTCGCCGAGCTGGAACCGGGCCTCCAGCTTCGCCTCCGCCGCGGCGCGTTCGACGTCCCGGGCCTCGGGCTGCAGGGCCGCGCCACCGGCGTGGTCGGGCTGCTGCCGGCAGGGGCAAAGCAGCCACCCCTCGCGCTGTCGCTCTCGCTCCGCGTCGACGCGCCGCACGGCCAGCCCGCGCCGCGCGAGCTGCCGGGGCTCCGCCTCCGGGGGCATCTCCTGCTGCAGGCCGAGGTCCGCCGGCAGCAGGGCGAGCGCGTCCGCCTGACCGGGCGACTGGCGGCAAGAGACTTCTCGGCGACCGCGCGCGCGCAGAGCCGCACGGCGCGCCCGGATGGAAACCGTGTCACCGCGACCCGCCGGCTCGCGCTCGACAGCCTCGACGCGGACCTCCCGTTCCAGCAGGACCTGATCGTGCACCTGCGCCCGCTGCGGGTACGCCCCCTGGTCCAGGCCGCGTCGATCTTCGGCCCGGAGCGCGCGCTGGTCTACCGCGCCATCCGCCAGTACACGGCGGATCGCCCGAACCTCTCGATCAACGCGCTCCGGCTCGACGAGGAGCGGGTCACGCGACTCCGTGGCGGCGGCGTGCGCCGCAGCCAGCGCGGCTATCGCGTCGGTCGCACGGTGGCCGACATCAGCATGTCGCGCGGGGTCTTCAACGTCGACCACCTGCACGTCTCGCTCTTCGGCGGCGATCTGGTGGGGACCGCCCAGGTGCAGCCGCTCACCCTCTCCCCGCTCGATCTGCGGGCACACCTGCGCGGGAGGATCACCGGGCTCGACCTGGCCCGACTGGTGCCATCGGCCACCGCGCAGGGGGTCCGTGCGCCGATGGCGGCGATGGCCGACCTCCGCCTCCGGCTGGGCACGCGGACGCTCGATGGCCGCGTCGACGTGGAGGAGATCAGCCGCGAGGGGCTGGTGCTCCTGCTCACCTTCCTCGATCCACAGCGGATCGATCAGGGTACGCAGCGCATCCGGCAGCTCCTCGAGGCGTGGTACACGCGGGTGGCCCGCCCGCGAGTCGAGGACGTGGCGATCTGGGTCGACCACAGCCAGGCCAACGTGGACATCAAGCTCGGCGCGATCGAGCCGCTGGGAGCGCTCCTGCGCGTGGCGCTGAGCCGGGCGCGGATCAGCGGCGTCGACGTGGGCCGCTTCATGCCGGCGGCGAGGAGGGAGGATGAGGAGGAAGCGGAGATCGCGGAGCGCCTCTCTGTGCGCCGTCGCGCTGGTGCTCTCGGGCTGTATCACCGTTAGACCGGTGGTGATGGACCGCAAGACCCAGCTGGAGAACCAGATCCTGGGGAGCTTCCCGCGCCTCGAGCCGGAGCTGCTGCTGGCGTCGTCGGTGCGCGGGGGCCCGCGCGGCGGGCAGGCGGCAGAGCGGGAGGCGCTGGTGCAGGCGCTGATGGATCGCGAGTTCAACCGCGACGACATCGACGAGCTCAAGCGCGAGCAGGTGCTCGGCGAGGGTCGCGACGGCCTGCTGGTGGAGCTGAAGGCGCCGGCCGACCCCGAGCGCGCGCGGCTGGCCCGGGATCTGCTCCGGGAGGAGAACCGCGACCGGATGCTCGTCATGCGCCACGTGATCGCCAGCAATCCGCGGCTCGGCGAGCGCGACCTCGCGGTCGTCCAGCGCGCGTTCCATCGCCTCAACGCCGGGGCCGCACGTCCGGGCGACCTGGTGCAGGAGGCGGATGGGCGCTGGCGGGTGACGCCGGCACGCCAGGCGCAGGTGCGGCGGTGATCCGGGCGCTTTGCGCCTTCGCCCGCGCTCCCGGGTGCGGGGCGCGTCGCGCTGCTCGCGTCCTCCGGAGGCCCGGCGGTGAAGGGCGAAGGGGCCCGGCTCGCGTCCGCGCCCTGGCGCTCGCGCTGCTCGCGGTCGGAGGCTGTCAGCCGCCGCGCCCGACGGGGGAGAGCTGGCTCGCCGAGCGGCGCCCCCCGCCGGCCGGCCTCTCGCTCATCGCGCCGGTGTGGCTGGCGCGGACCACGGCCAACGAGGCGGCGGGCCGCATCTCTCCGGACGGTCGCCAGCTCGTCTACACGAGCGATCAGGACGGCAGCCTCGACCTCTGGCTCCTCGACTTGGAGAGCGGGCTCCCGCGCCGCCTCACGCGCGACCCGGCAAGCGAGTCGCAGCCGGCTTGGTCGCCGGATGGCCGCTGGATCGCCTTCACCACCACGCGCTGGGACGCGAAGGGCGACATCGCGCTGCGCGCCACGGGTGACGACAGCGAGCGCCGGCTGACCGACTCGCGCAGCGCCGACGGCTTCCCGGTCTTCGCCGCGGACGGGCGATCCATCTTCTTCGCGGCCGGGTCGCCCGAGCGGAGCCGGATCGAGCGGCTGGAGCTGAAGAGCGGCCGGCGCTCCCCGGTCACCGGCTGGGGCGCGGACCACCCCGCGGTGAGCGCCGACGGGAGGCTCCTCGCCTACACCCAGCGTGACGCCGCCGGCGCCGCGCGGATCGCCGTGCAGCGCCTCGGCGACGGGCGCGTCTTCCTCGCCACCGGCGGGGACTACGACGCCGCGTTCCCCTGCTTCAGCCCCGACGGGGCCGAGCTGATCTTCTCGCGCTTCTACCGCGGGACGCCTTTCCGTCGGCATAACCCGGACGCCATCGCCTCGGCCTGGGCGCTCCGGCTCGCGCCGCTCCTCGCAGGGGTGGGGTCCGAGCGCGCGGGCGCCTCCGCCAGGCAGCTGACCAGCGATCGCGCCACCGCGATCTTCTTGCAGGCGCACCGCCTGGGCCTGGTCCTCACCCGCCAGCGCGCGGGCTCCCTCGAGGTCGGGCTGCTCCCACCCGGCGGGGAGGTGCCGCCGCTGGCCTCCGCCGACGAGGGGCTGACGCTCGCGCGCGGGCAGCGCGACCCCTGGGATCGCCTGCTGGTCCTCGGACGGACGGCGGCGCTGACGTCCTCCGGGGCGGCCGAGCGAGCGCTCTTCCTGGCGGGCAGGCTCCTCCTCGAGCTGCGGGAGCCGGAGAAGGCCGGGCAGGCGCTGCGCGAGCTCGCGAGGCGCCGGGGCCCGCTCTACCCCTCGCTGGCAGGCATCGACGTGAAGTGCCTCACCGCGCTCACCCTCGAGGCAGCCGGCGACCGCGAGGGGGCTGCGCAGGCCGCCGGCCGGGAGCTGCCGGGCCTCTCGGGAGAGAGGGGCGAGGAGCCCGTGCGCGCCTATCGGACCTTGCGCCGCGCCGACCTCCTCCGTCTGGCGGGGCAGACCAGAGAAGCGCTGGCGGCCTACAGCGCGCTGCTCGAGCGCTCGCCCGCCGGTGAGATCGCGGCGGAGGCCCGGCTCAAGCTGGCGCGCCTGCTCTCTGCAGGGCAGCGCTGGGCGCTCGCCGACTACCTGATCAACGTCCTCGAGGGGCAGAGCGGAGCCGGCGCACGCGAGGCCGCTGCGGCGCTGCTCGCGCTCTTCGAGGACCTCCCGGTGGGCGAGCGGCTCAGCAGCTGGCAGCGGCTCGTCAACGCGCGTCGCCAGGACCTGGTGCTGCTGGCCGCGGGCCGCCAGCGGATCGCGGAGCAGTACGAACGGCTGGGCCGGCTGGATCTCGCGCTGCACGCGCTGCAAGACGTCCCCGCGTCCTTCCAGACCGTGGACCCCTCGGCGCGCTTCGCGCTGGCCGAGCTGGCCGCGCGCCAGGGAGAGGCGCTCCGGCGCGAGGGGCGCACGCGCGAGGCGGTCGCGGCGCTCACCCGGGCGCTGGAGGCGTACCAGGGGTTGCTGCGTGCGCTGCGCCCGGGCACCGAGGAGCACGCCCGCGCGCGTGAGGCCTACGTGGACCTGTCACTGGCCCAGGCCGGGCGGGCTCGCCGTCGAGGTGATCGCTCGGCCGCGGAGGCACGCTACCGGCAGGCGCTGGCGGTCCAGCCCGACTCGCTGCGCGCCACGCGAGGGCTGATCGCGCTCCGCGCGGCTCGCGGCGAGGCGCCGGTCGTGCGCGCGGAGCTCGCGACGCGGCTGAAGCGGGACCCGGACGACGTGGCGGCGCGCTACGGCCTCGCCTACCTGGCGACGTTGCGCACCCCGCTGCGGGCCGCCGACCTCGACGAGGCGGAGCGGGAGCTGGAGCGGGTGACCGCGCTCCGGCCGCGGGCCCCGGTCGCGCAGCTCACGCGAGGCTGGGTGAAGGAGATGCGCGCTCGCTACCTCGGCCAGGCCGCCGAGCAGAACCTGCAGGCCGCCGCGGACGCCTACGACCGCGCGCGCGCCCTCGTCGACGCGCGCCGTGATCCAGAGACCGAGGCGCAGCTCCTGCTGAACCTCGTCAACGTACAGGTGGCGCAGGGAGGGCGGTGGGAGGAGGCGAGCCGGCTCTGTCGCCAGCAGGACAAGCTGGAGGGCGCCTTCGAGTCGGGCCAGCAGGAGGCCTACCACCGCCTCGCCTGCGGCCGCGCCTTCATCGCGGTGGGAGATGGCGCCGCGGCGCACGTGGCCCTGACGCGCGCGCTGGACCTCGCCCGCGAGCTCAAGCTGCGGCGCACCGAGGCGGACGTGCTCGCGCGCCTCGCCTTCGCCGACCAGATCGGCGGCCAGTACCAGCGCTCCGCCGGCTACTTCCGCCAGGCGATCGCCGGCTACCGCGCCCTCGGGCAGACGCAGACGCTGGCGGCGCTCGAGCGCGGGGTCGCCTACAGCCTGATCCTCGAGGGCAAGCCCCGCGAGGCCCTGGCCCAGCTCGAGGAGGCCGAGCGGACGCTGCAGCGGGACGGCGCGCTGCGCCTGGGGAGCTGGATCCCGGTCGCCGTCGATCGGCCGGGCTCCAGCGTCTCGCCCCTCGGCTTCGACGCGCGCGATGAGCGCTTCGCCCAGCTCGCGCTGCGCGAGGTGATCTACGAGAACGAGGGCCTCTGGCGTGAGCTGGCGCCGATCCTCCGCGAGCGCATTCGCCTGCGCGAGGCGGCGCTCGCGGCGCGGAAGATGCCAGAGCTGAGACGCGAGCTCGCGGTCCTCCGCGCGCGTCTGGCGCAGGCCGAGCTCCGCACGGGAGATCGCGGTGCCTTTCGCGAGGCGCTGGAGCGCACGCTCCCCGAGCTCGAGGGGCTGCAGCGTCAGAACGGCGGACCCTTCGTCCCCGGCGCACCGGACTTCCCCCTCCAGGTCGGCGCCGCGCTGAACCTCGCCGAGGAGGCGCTGGCGGCGAACGCCGCGGGCAGAGCGAGCCGGCAGGAGCTGCTGGCGGCGCGAGACCGACTGTGGCGCCTCGAGCGGGCGCGCTCCCGGCGGAGTGACTTCGAGGAGCAGCCGCTCCTCGGCGCGCGGCTCCGGCTGGGGCTCTGGACCGACCTCGGGCTGCTGCTCCTGCTCACCGCCGATCATCCTCCGCTCGAGCTGCAGCCGCGCGGGCCGGCGCCCTCGCGCGGAGCGACGCCGGCGGCGGAGGCGAGCCTCGCCTCCACCCTCTCGTTCGGCGCCGCGCACGCCGAGGCGATCCGTCTGCTCCGCCGCGCGGTGAAGGAGACGCTGCCCGGGACGCCCTCGCGGGAGCCGACGGCCGCGGCCGGGCAAGGACCCTACGCGCCGCTCTTCCGTCCGCTCAGCGCGCGCGAGCGGCTGCGCTGGCACGTGCAGGCCACGTTCAACCTGGCGCTGGCCAGCACCGCGTTCACCCCCCGCGCCCTGCTCGCGGACCACCCGAGCACACGCCTCCTCGAGTCGGCGGCGCTGATCGCGCGGCAGCAGGACGAGCGTCTGCTGGAGAGCCTGCTCGCCGTCGAGCTCGCCTACCGCCGGCGTGACCTGCCCGCGGCCGAGGCGGCCGTCGCCGACTACCTGGCGCGCTCGCCGCTCGAGCTCTCGCTGGAGGACCTCGCTCGCTCTCCCGAGGTTCGCGAGCACCTCTTCGCCCGCGCGGTGGCGCTGGCGCTGGAGCGCGGCGCGGCGGCGGAGGCGCTGGCCTTCGCCGAGGAGCGGGAGCGGCGGGCGTTCGTCGAGTCTCTCGTGCGGCTACCGCCGGCGTCGCGGGCCGGGCTGCCGCAGGTGAGGGCGCTGACGGCGGCGACCGGCCGCCTGCAGGCGGTGCTCGGCGAGCCAGACCACGCCGGCGCCGCCTGGGAGGCGCGGCGGGCCGCGGCCAGCGCCGCGGTCGCGCGGGCGTTCGCGCTGCTGCGGCGGGACGCGCCCCGGGCCGCCGCGCTGCTCGAGGCAGGCCGCTTCCCCCGGACGAGGCTGCGCGAGGAGCTGGCGCCAGGAGAGCGCGCCATCAGCGCGGTCGTCGACGGCGAGGACCTCTGGCTGCTCGGGATCGCGCGCGACCAACCGCTGCGCGCGCTGCGGCTCGCGGGGCAGGTGCGACCGCTCCGCGAGGCCGCGCACCGCGATCCGGCCACGGCCAGCGCGAGGCTCGCGCCCTGGCTGCGTCAGCTGGGCGGCGACGCCCGTCGGCTCTACGTGGACCTCGGCCGGCTGGACCCGCGGCTGCAACCAGAGGTGGTGAGCGGCCCCGAGGTCGTCCGCCTGGCGAGCCTGTGGGAGCTCCTCGACGCGCGGCCGGCGAGCGTGGCGCCCGGCCATGAGGCCCCGCGGGTGATCGGCGCACCCGCGCGCGCGGGACGCCTGGCGAGCAGCCTCGGCGCCCGGGTGCTCCCTGCCGGGGCGCTGCGCGCGGGCGCGGCGGAGCTAGCCGGCGCCGGCGCGCTCATCATCGCCGGCCCGGTGCGCTTCGACGGGGAGCCGGCGGACGCACGCATCGTGCTGCACGACGCGACCGGCGGGCCGCTCGACGACCTCCGCCTGGGGCGCCAGCTGGGCCTCCGGCTCCCGGTGCGGGCGCTGGTCCTGACCGCGCTCGATCACCGGCCCGGCCAGCGCCGCGCGGAGGAGGTCGCTCTGGCGCGGCTGGTCCACGCCGCCGGGGTGCCCACGCTGCTGCTGGCTCGCAGCGCGACCGGCCTCAGGCACGTGCTCGCCGAGCTGCGGAGAGGCGCGCCCGCCGCGGTGGCGCGCGCGTCCGGCCTGGTCATCCAGGGCGACGGCGGTGGTCCGCCCCCGGAGCTCGCGCAGCGCGCCGCCAGTGAGCAGCTCGCGGGCGAGCGCGGGCTCGCCGAGGGTCGGCCGGCAGAGGCGGTCTCGCGGCTGGAGGAGGCGCTCGCCGCTCGCCCCGGCGGGGCGGAGCGCGCGGA
>JAKLHH010000367.1 GCA_022710245.1 Myxococcota bacterium | reverse complement strand
GGGCGTCTCGACCGGTCACTGGGCGCGCGTCAGCGAGGACGAGCTCGCCGCGCCCTTCGAGCTCGTCGACGGGACCCGTGCGATCGCCGTCGACGTCGAGCGTGTGGTGGCCCTCGCGCCGGTCTCCACGCACGAGCGCGACGACGGGCTCGGCCGTCGTCGCTGCCTCGAGCGGCTGATCGAGCGAGGCGCGGAGGTGATCGTCGTCGGCGAGCTCGCCGAGGTGGGTGGGCACGAGCCCTCGGCGGTGCAGCGCGGCCACGGCTTCCGGCAGGTGCTGCGGGCGCCGGCCGGTGGCGAGCTGGTCATCGCCACCCCGGGCCAGCTCGGCCCGGCGCTGGCGCTGAGCGGCGGTCGCGACCTCCCCGTGCTCCTCGCGGCCCTGCTCCTCGCCGGGCTGGTCGTGCTCGCCGGCGCCAACGCGCTCCCGCGCGTCACGCTGGAGCTACCGACGGCTGGCGCCGTGGCCCCGCGGCCCCTCGTTCCCTTCTACCCGGAGAGCTTCCGCACCGCCCGAGAGGTCACGCTGCACGGCCCGGCCCGCGTGCGCATGACCTACCTCGGCTACGGGGTCCTGGCCAGCGAGCGGCTGTGGCAGCGCGTCCGGCGCGAGCTCGCAGCCCGAGGCCTCGACGGGATCATCGGCGAGCCGCGCATCACGCGTCGCCTCGGGCTGCTCCACGTGGCAGAGGTGGAGGGGACCGCGCTCCGGCACCGCGCGGGTCGATAGCCGGACCAACCACGCAGCCGCGGTCTATCGGCCGCCCGCGGGTCTCCTCCAGGAGACCGGGTGTCGCCTGCACGAGACCAGCGCCGGCTGCCCTCTCTCTGGAAGTTGCCGATTCTCTTGAGTCCGGGTGCTTGGCGCGAGGGATGCTTTGACCCGTCTCTGCCAACTGCCCCGGAGGAACCCATGACCTTGAGCTCTCCACGATGCTTGCTGATGCTGCTCGGTGTCGTCTCATCGCTCGCGAGCGGCTGCGGTGAACAGCTCAGGGAACGGATGGGGGAAGCGAACAACCTGCTCGACAGCTCGCCAGCGGAGAGCTCGGTAGCGGACGCGGGAGCGACGGAGAGGCAGCCCGGGCCGGACGCGCGAACGGACGTGCGGACGGAGCGCGAGGCTGGCTCGACGGACCCCTGCCAGGGAGTCGCCTGCTCTGGCCACGGCAAGTGCGTGATCTCGAGCGGCCAGGCCGCCTGCACGTGCGACCAGGGCTACCAGCCGCAGGGCCTCGCCTGCGTCGCTGACAACCAGCTGGTCATCTACCCCTCCCCCGGAGACCTCTCGACGGTCGAGCACCTCAAGAAGAGCTCCGACTACGCGGTCACCGTCGATGGCTTGCCGGTCTTCGTCTACGAGACCGACAACTACTGGGTGCACTCGAACGGAGTCCGGCCCGAGGACAAGGCCGCCTTCGCCATCTTCTCCTTCGGGACCGGGACCGTGACGGTGCGCGTGACCTGCAGCTTCCCCGTCGCCTCCGTCGCCATCCGGCCCTCCAGCTACGGCGTCACCTTCACCCAGAGCGGAAACACCATCACCTTCCAGCTCAGCCAGCCGAGGAAGCTCAGCGTGGAGATCAACGACCGCAAGAGGCCGCTCTTCATCTTCGCCGATCGCCCCGAGGCGCCCGATACCACGGCGCAGCACTACTTCGGCCCCGGCGTCCACCACCTCGGCGCCAAGTACCCGGTCGCTGCCGGCGAGCGTGTCTACCTCGCCGGAGGTGCGGTGGTGGAGGGGACCCTGATGCTCGGAGGCGACAACATCCAGATCCGGGGCCGCGGCATCCTCACCGCGGGGCAGTGGAGCTGGGCTGACTGGCTCGCGGACAAGAAGCTCTCGCTGATCACCCAGACCAAGTGGTCGCAGAAGGGGCACACCTACTCGGGGGTCACGCTGCTGAACTCGCCTGGCTGGTTCGTCAACGGTGCCGGGGCGAACAAGAAGATCGACAACCTGCGAGTCATCGCCTGGGCCGGCAACTCGGACGCCCCTCACCTCGACGAGGGCGGCCTGATGCAGGACACCTTCATCTTCAACAACGACGACCAGCTGATGGTCAACAGCGGGAGCAACGCGGTCTTCCGCAACTGCGTCGTCTGGAAGGGCAGCTGGGGGCGGTCCATCATCTCGTTGAAGAGCTCGCTGCAGATGGAGGGCCACCTCTGGGAGGAGATCGACGTGATCGGGAGCTCCAACCCCGCCAGCCCCATCTTCAAGCTGGAGTCGTTTCAGGTCTCCGGCGGGCACATGAAGGGCTACACCGTGCGCAACGTCCGCATCGAGGGTCCTCGGGTGTCACCGCTGATCCACGTCGACGCGGCGGGCTTCGACCTCCTGAACCTCACCTTCGAGAACGTCAGCGCGCCCACCCAGCTCGCGAACGAGGGCCACCTCAACATCTCGGCAGGAAACAAGATGGACGGCTTGCACTTCAAGGGGCTCAAGCTGGGAGGCGGCGTGATGACGAGCCTCGCTGGCACCCACCTGACGACCCAGGGCACGGTCACCAACGTGACCTTCAGCGCGGGGCCCTGAGGGCTGGTCGCGGTGGACGACGGCGCGAGGCGCCGGACGCGGGAGGACAAGGCGCGGGAGGACAAGGGGGGGGCGAGGGCCCCGTGCTTGCCCTCGCCCCCACTTTCTGGACTAATCGGGCGACGATGCCCTGGAGCCCGCGAGCCCTCCTCACCTCGCCGAGGACCTACCGCCCCCTGGCGGTGGCGCTGGGCACCCGCGTCGCCATCTTCCTCGTGGCCGCCTGGGGTGTCAGCCTCGGCGAGCGGGTGGATCCGCCGCGCTTCCTGCTCCACGGTCAGCAGCAGCACCCGGCGCCGCTCGTCGACCTCTTCCAGCGCTGGGACTCCTACTGGTTCCTCAACATCGCTCGCCACGGCTACCAGTACCACGGCGTGCAGGAGCAGCTCACCGACGTGGTGGTCCCGGAGCGCGAGACCAACATCACCCCCTTCCCGCTCTACCCGCTGCTCCTCGCGGGCGGCGGGCGGCTCCTCGGCGACGCCTCGGTCGCCGGGCTGGTCATCTCGCTCCTCTGCTACGCTCTGGTCGTCCTCGTCCTCTATCGCGCGGTGGCCGCTGTCGAGGGAGACGCGGTGGCGCTGCGCGCGGTGCTGCTCCTCTCGCTCTACCCCACCGGCTTCATCTACAACGCGATCTACTCCGAGTCGCTCTTCCTGCTCCTCGCGCTCCTCGCGCTGCGCGCGGCGGAGAGGGGGCGCGCGATCGCGGCGGGGCTCGCCGGGGCAGGCGCGGCGCTCACGCGGCTCGCCGGCGGCCTCCTCGCCCCAGCCCTGCTCGTGGAGCTCGCCTGGGGCGCGAGGCGACGCGTACGGGAGCGCGCCTCCGAGGGCGACGGCGCTCCTCCCGCCGCCACGTCACGCGCGCTCGCCGGCGGCCTCCTCGCCGCCGCGCTCACGGCGAGCGGCTGCCTCGCCTACTTCCTCTACCTGCGCTGGCTCACCGGGAGCTTCTGGAGCTACTTCACCGCGCAGCTGGGCTGGCACAAGGGCCTCGTGCCGCTCTGGACCGGGCTCGCCGAGCTGGTCCGGGGCGCGGCCTCGGGGGATCCGGCGGGGCTCGCCAACCTCGCCGCCGCCGCGCTCTTCATCCCCCTCGCGGTGGCCGGGGCGCGCGCGCTGCCGCTGGGCCAGGCGCTCTATCTCGGGCTCGGCGTGCTGATGCCGCTCTGCTCCTCGAACCTGCTCGGGCTGCCGCGCTACCTGATGGTCCTCTACCCGGGCTTCATCCTCCTCGCGCGCTGGTGCTCGCACCCCGCGCTCGAGGGCGCCGCGCTCGCCGCCTTCAGCCTCGGGCAGGGGCCGCTCCTCCTCTCCTGGCTGCGCTGGGAGCAGAGCCTGTGAGCTACCGCGCGGCCGCGGGAGCGGCGACGACCTGCACGCGCCGCAAATTCGCCTCGAGCTCGATCACCGTCGGGCCGCGCTCGCCATTCGCCGCGGTGACGTTGACGCAGACGACGCCATCCTCGATCCAGACCCCGCCGTCCTCGTGGATGTGACCGAAGAGGTGGAGGCGCGGGCGGAGCTGCGCGACGCGCGCGCGCAGATCACGGCAGCCCTGCCGCCCGGCGCCCGCGGGCCGGTCGCCGGCGCCGGCGGGCGGCCCGTGCGTGATCAGCACGTCGACGTCCTCGGGGATCAGCTGCCACTTGCTCGCCAGCGCCTCGCCGCGCGGCAGGTTGAAGGCCCAGTCGTGGTAGTCGGGCTGCCAGGGGCTGCCCCAGAAGCGAACTCCGTCGACGGTCACCCCGGCGTCCTCCAGGTAGGTGAGGTCCGGCGCGCAGAGCGCGAGCGCGCGCGCCCGCTCGTGCGGCCGCTCGAACGCCCGATCGTGGTTGCCAGCGACGACGATCTTCACCGGGTGGGGCCACCGCCGCAGCCAGCGCAACGTCTCCTCGACCTGTGCCAGCTCCCCGGCGCGGCTGAGGTCGCCCGCGTGGATCAGCACGTCGCCCTCGGGGAGGACGAGGTCATGGTGGAAGCCATGGGTGTCAGCGAGCGCGATGATCCGCATGACGCCATGCTCTCACGCCGGCCGGCGGCGGTGAAGCCGCGCCGGGGCGACCTCGACGGTTGACCGCGGCGGGGGTACTGGGTCAGGGTGCAGGTACGATGAGCACCGCGCCGCTCGAGCCGCCGCTCTCGCCGGACCTGCCTGCCTGGGTGCGCCGCGGTGCGCTCGCCGTGATCTGCCTGCTCCTCCTCGCGCCGGCGCTGAGGATCCTGGGGGGCCTGCCGATCTACGGGGACGACCACTCGTCGCACCTCGCCGGCATCCACCACCTGCTGCGACTGCTCCGCGCCGGCGAGACCGACCTCTTCTGCCCCACGTTCAACCTCGGCTTCCCGATGTACCTCTACTACCAGCCGCTGCCGCACGCGGTGGCCGCGCTGCTCCACCTCGGCAGCCTCGGCCTCCTCGGCGAGCAGGCTGCCTTCAACCTCACCGTGGTCGCGCTCTGGTGCGCCTACCCGCTCGCCTGCTACGCGGGCGCCCGCCGGCTGGGCCTCGGCGACACGGCGGCGCTCCTCGCCGCAGCCGCGGCGCCTGCCGTGCGCTCCTCGCTCGGCTTCGGCTTCACGCTCGACTCGGTGATGGGGCTCGGTCTCTACACGCAGCTCTACGCGATGGTGCTCTTCCCCCTCTGCCTCGGCTGGAGCTGGCACGCGCTCCACCGCGCGGACGGCGCCGGCGCGCGCCCGCTCCTCGCGGCGAGCGGCCTGCACGTCCTCGTCTGGCTCTCGCACGCCTTCTACGGCGTGGCCGCCGCCACCGCGGCCGCCCTGATGGTCGCCGCGCGGCCCGGCCGCCTGCGGCGCGCGCTGCCGCGCCTGGGCCTGATCGGCGCCCTCACGCTCGCCTCGCTGCTCTTCTGGCTGCTGCCGCTCGCTCGCACCGACGCGTTCGCGGGGGGCTGGCCCTGGGACGGCGTCGATCGCTGGGAGGGCTACGGCGCGAGCAGGGTGCTGCGCGCGCTCCTCCGCGGGCAGCTCCTCGACGAACGGCAGCTCCCGATCCTCTCGTTCGCGCTGACGGGCGGCCTCGCGCTCGCCGCCCTCCGCCTCCGCCGCTCGGCGGTGCTGCGCGCGCTGGCGCTCTGCTTCCTCGTCTTCCTCCTCTTCGTGATCGGCCGTCGCTCGCTCGGCTTCCTCGTCGATCTGCAGCCGGCCAATCGCGGGCTCCAGCTCTTCCGCTACATCGGACCGCTGCACGCGTGCGCGGTCCTCCTCGCTGGTGCGGGGCTGGCCTGGCTCGCGGAGCGCGCGAGCCGCTGGGTCGGGAGCACCGCGGCGCTCGCGCTCTGCGCCTGCCTGCTGCTGCCACCCACGGTCGGACTCGTCCTCCGCGCCCGCTACTTCTTCCACACCATCCGCTCCTACCACATCACCGACCGCGACCTCGCCGCGGCCGGAGAGGCGATCCGGGAGGCGCGTGGGCGCGGCACCCCGGCCGGCCGCGTGTACGCGCACAACAAGGCGGGGACCGGCGCACACCTGGTGGCTGCGGCGATGGCGCTCCACACCGAGGAGGCGATGGGCCAGAGCTACGGCCTCAGCATGCACGACGCGCTGGGGTTCTACTACCTCGAGCACCTCGACCCGCTCGACGGCCCCCGCCGCGCGCTCTTCAACTTCCGCTTTGCTCTCGCCGCGCCGGACAGCACCCTCGCGCGCGGCGAGCTCGCCGCCGGCAACCGCCCGCTGCTCCGGCGGCCCACCCTGCTGGTCTTCCAGCTGCCCGGCGAGCACCGCTACCTCCAGCCGGTCGACCTCTCCCTCGCGCTCCTCGGCGCGCCGCGCGAGCTCCGGCCCGCGGCGCTCGCCTGGCTCACCTCCGGGTGGCCGGCGGCGGGACAGTTCGGGATCGCCGTCCGCGACCCCGCGCAGGCGCCGGCCGGCGCGCCGATCCTGCGCGGTCACGGCAAGGAGGCGCAGCGCCTCGAGGACGGCACCTGGCGTCCGCTGGCGCAGCTCCCGCCGCCTCCTGCTCGCGGCGCGCCCGGCCGGGTGCTCGAGGAGCGGATCGCGCTGAACCGCTACTCGGGGCGCGTGGAGATGACCCGCGCGGCGGCGGTGGTGCTGAAGGTCGGCTATCACCCCTTCTGGCAGGCGCGGGTGGACGGGGCTCGCGTGCCCTCGCTGCTGCTGACGCCGAGCTATCTGGGGGTCCGTGTACCTGCCGGGGTGCACGACGTGGAGCTCCGCTTCCGCAACCCGCTCTATCAGAAGGTGCTCTTCCTCCTCGCGCTCATCCTCTGGCTGACGATCGCTGGCTGGCGTTGCCACCAGGTGTACAGGAATCGGAGTCGCAAGGCCTGAGCTCTTCGACAAACAAAGGGCGCATCTACTCGGCGACCTCCTACGTGTCCAGATCAGGAGGAACCGATGACTGGACGACATCTTGCTACTACCCGTGGGATCACGAGGGGAGAGATATGCCCCTGACCGCTCGACGCCTGCTCACCACGCTGGTGGTGTGCACCGGAATCCTTGGCGCTGGTGCCGCCAGCGCGCAGCCCACGCTCGGCCAGCGGCTGCGGCACGCCAAGCTCACCATCCAGGCGAAGCTCGCCGACCGGCTGGCGCCGCTGATCGGCGTCGCCGAGCTCCTCGGCGTCCGCTACGCGGTGAGGCCCTACCAGGCTCGCGTCGATGACAAGGTGACGCGCGGCTCGCGGCTCGACGCGGCCGGCGTCAAGGCGCTCCGCGAGCAGGGCTACACCT
>JAKLHH010000366.1 GCA_022710245.1 Myxococcota bacterium | reverse complement strand
GATCGGCGTGCCCGGGCAGGCCGTGCCGTTCAGGCAGGCCTTGCCCTGCAGCTGCTGGAGCGTGCCGTTCTCGACGACACAGCCCGCGATCCACGCGTTGGCAGCCCCGATGGGTGGAGAGGGCCCCGCCGGCGGGAACTCGGCGATGAACGCGCTGGCCGTGCAGAGGTGCCAGCCCGCGCCGCAGAGGGTGGTCGCGGTGCACTGGGTGATGTTCGGGCTCGGGCAGAAGACCATCTTGGGCCTGACCACGACCGGCGAGGCACAGGCGGGGCCGAGGTCGGCCGGCGATGGCAGATCCGCCCCCTTCAGATCCGCCTTCAGATCGGCAGGCGTCCCATCCGGGAGCTGGTGATCGACCAGAGGGCTGCGATCATCTACTGGCTGTTGGTCCTTCCCGTCGGCGCTCGCAGCCGGCTGGTCGTGGCGAGCGTCCCGCGGTGCGCCGTCTCGCGAGGTCTCCGCAGGCAGGCGGTCGGTCGCCGCGTCGCCGCTGCGGAGCGGCAGCAGCAGGTGGCAGCCCGCCTGGGCGAGCAGCGTGATCGTGAGCGCGACCACAACCCTTCGCACGCCTCATTCTACCTCGCAGGAGAGGGCGCGCGAGCAGCCGTTTGCGGTCGGGGGTGGTCCCAGGGCAGGTCCTCAGGGCAGGTGGATCTTGCCCGTGCTGACGCCGTGGCACGAGGCGCAGCCGCCGGCCGAGATCTCCGTCGGCATCGTCGCGCTGTCGGGGCACTTGCTGACCATGACCTTGGCGGGGAAGGTGATCGGATCGGTGGTGTAGAAGTTCCCCTTCGAGCCGGTGACCAGGTTCTTCACCGTGCCGTTCTTGTCCGTGATGCGCACCGTCGCGCCGGCGACCACGCTGGTCCCCGACGAGTCATAGAGGGTCCCGCCGAGGGTGATCTTGAACGCCTTCGATCCGTTGTGGCACGAGGTGCAGTCCTGTCCGTCGTTCATGCCGATCGGCCCTCCCGTCGCTGGCGGGATG
Organism: Myxococcota bacterium; assembly: GCA_022710245.1. The sequence goes on along the minus strand of JAKLHH010000366.1, from coordinate 6,283 downwards.
CAGAGCGCCGAGCTGTCCGCCTGGGTCGCCTTGCCATCAGGCTGCTTGCCGAGGTCGGTCTTCGTGCCGCCCGTGTCAGCCAGCTTCCCGCCGGTGTCCTTCTTCGGGTTCCCGGTGTCGACGGGGGAAGGTGACTTGCTGTCGTCGCTGCACGCGACAGCCAGGCTCATGATCAGGACGACTCCAAGGCTACGCATTGCAGGTGCTCTCCTGCTGGAGGTTGGGATGGAGCGCGGGCGCAGTGCGAGGAGCGAAGGGCGGTCGCTGCTGCTGGTGCTTCACCAGGCAAAGCTAGCAGCGCGAGGTCACCCGGCAACCGCGGGTGAAGGGATTCCGTCCGAGGGGAGCCTGACGCTGCCGCGCGAGATCGACCGCGTCGGGGGGCGGGAGGACGGGCCGCTAGCGCTTGAGGCTGGCGAGGTCGATGACGAAGCGGTAGCGCACGTCTCCGCGGAGCATGCGCTCGTAGGCCTCGTTGATCGTCGGCATCGAGATCAGCTCGATGTCCGAGACGATCCGGTGCTCGGCGCAGAAGTCGAGCATCTCCTGCGTCTCGGCGATGCCGCCGATCAGCGAGCCGGCGAGGCGCCGGTTGCCCATGATCAGCGCGAACGACGAGAGCGGCGTGCCCTCGGGCGGAGCGCCGACCAGCACCATCACGCCCTCGGGCCGCACCATCATCAGGTGCTGGTTGAGGTCGTGGCGGGCGGAGACGGTGTCGATCAGCAGGTCGAAGCGGCCGCCGAGCTTCTTGAAGGTCGCGTCGCCGGTCACCTCGAAGCCGTGCGCGCCGAGGCGGCGGGCGTCCGCCTCCTTGGCCTTCGACGTGCTCAGCACCGTCACCTCGGCGCCCATCGCCGCCGCCAGCTTCACGGCCATGTGGCCGAGCCCGCCGAGGCCGGAGACGGCCACCCGGTCACCAGGCTTGCACTTCCACTGCCGGAGCGGCGAGTAGGTGGTGATGCCCGCGCAGAGGAGCGGCGCGGCGGCCGCCAGCTCGAGCCCCTTGGGCACGCGCAGCACGAAGGCCTCGGCACAGACGATCTGCGTCGAGTAGCCGCCGTAGGTCGGCGTGCGCCGGTCCATCTCGGTGCTGTTGTAGGTGAGGGCGACGCCCTTCTGGCAGAACTGCTCGACGCCGCGCCGGCAGGGCTCGCAGTCGCGGCAGGAGTCGACCATGCAGCCGACCCCGGCGAGGTCTCCCGGCTTGACGCGGGTCACCTCGGCGCCGACCCGCGTCACCCGGCCGACGATCTCGTGGCCGGGCACCATCGGGAAGATCGCCCCGCCCCACTCGTCACGGACCTGGTGGAGGTCGGAGTGGCAGACCCCGCAGTAGTCGATCTCGATCTGGACGTCGCGCGGCCCGACCTCACGGCGCTCGACGGAGTAGGGCGCGAGCGGCGCCTTCGCGGTGGCAGCGGCGTAGGCAGCGATCTTCGACATGGCTCTCCTCCCTGGCTTGGGTATGGCCGGTGAACTTGCCATCGGCCCGAGGAGGCGTCAAGCGAGCGGGCTGGCCACGAGCGCGCGCACGGCGCTCACGAAGGCCTCGGGCGAGGCCGGGGTGATGAGCCACGGCAGCCCGCCGCGGAGCTGCAGCACCACGAGGCGGTCCACGCGCGAGATGTAGAGGTGGAAGCGCTGCTTCGGCGTCAACAGCCAGCCGAAGCCGCCGCCCAGGCCCCCCGCGCCGACGCGGGCTCCGCGGCCGTAGCGGGCGCGAAGCTCGGCGCGGGTCAGCAGCTCGGCGCCCGCCAGCTCGGCGCGCGGGATCAGCCGGCGGCGCACCGGCCAGACGACCTCCAGCCCGGCGTCCGAGAGCTCGAAGCAGCGCGGCCGCGCGTAGCTCAGGATCACCGCGTAGAGGACGAGGATCAGCGCGAGGACCGGCCCGACCACGAAGAGGCCGACGCGGACCTGCGTCGGTCCGGTGGCGAGGAAGATGGTGATCGGGAGGAGGAGCGCGAGGGGCAGGACGAGGGCCACCACGGTGAGCGCCCAGTTGAGCCCGTCCATGGGGGCGAGGGGGAAGCGGCGGCGCTCGGCGCTCATCCCCCGAGTCTACCCCGAGGGCGCCCGGCGCTGACGCGCTACTTGCTCTTGAAGGTGACCCGCTTGTCCGCCTGGATGACGGCGCCGGTCAGGTAGGTGTCCCACTTGGTCTCGGCGAACAGGTAGCGGCGGAGGAACGCGGTCGCGGTCCGACGGCTGATGCTCTTCACGTCCTGGTCATTCGCCGTGCCTCCCGGGCAGGCGCTGCAGACGAGCCCGCAGCTCGGGTTGTCCAGCCAGTCCATGTGGTCCGCGCCGGTCACCGTCACCTGCAGCGCCGGCGAGCCAGCCGCGTTGTAGTACTGCTCGAAGTTGTTGTCCGCGGGCGCGCAGGGCTGGAGCCCGGTCGTGTTCGTCGTCTCGCCGAGGACGCCGAGCGGCACCTTGAGGTTCGTCATCTGCTCCGGGGTCACCGACGGGTTGTTCGCGTCGACGGGGTCGAAGCCGACCACCGCCTTGATCCGCGCGTCCTTGATCGCCGAGAGGATGCTGATCTTGCCGCCCAGCGAGTGGCCGGCGGTGGCGAGGCGCGCGGTGTCCACCTTGCCCGCGAACGGGCTCTTGGTCCCGAGCGCCCAGTCGAGGATGGCGCCGGTGTCCGTCGCCTGATCGTCGTGGTTGATGAAGATGGCGAACTGCGAGTAGTCGCGCGCGATGACGAGGAAGCCCCAGCTCGCGAGGTGCGTGCAGTACGAGGTGTAGAGGTCCCGCCCCAGCATGAAGCCCGGCGAGAGGATGACCAGCGGATAGGGCCCCGCGCCGATGGTGGTGCCGTCGGTCGAGGGCGCGCAGAGGGTGGCGTCGCTGCTGCGCCCGCTCGCCTGCGGGATGCTCACCGTGTCGGTCTTCACCACCTTGAACGAGCCGGGCTGGCTCGGATCGCCGGTGGGGCTGCCGCCCTCCAGCGAGACCTTCTGGTCGCTCCCGGGCTTCGCCTCGCTGGTGCCGCGATCGACCGCGCCGTGATCGGGCAGGCCGCTCTCCGGCACCGGCCCCTGATCGACGGTGGTGCCGTGATCGGCGACGGCGCCGTCCGGCGTCTTGGTTGGATTGTCGCTGCACGCTGTGAGCAGCAGCACCAGGACAGCGAGCCCTCTGGAGCGAGTCGACATGATCAGCCTCCTGCGTGCGACGTTTGCAAGATGCTCGCCGGGCTCGAGCACCTCGAGCAGTTCTAGCGGTCGGTCCCCCCGTATGTCCAGGTGTCGCAGCGTCGAAAACGGTCGCACGCGAGCAAGGATTCCCATTGCAGCTGGACGGGCGAGCAGCCCTGCTCGCCGGCGGTCGCCAGCGGCCCCCCCTAACGCGGCGGTGGCTCCAGGAGGCGCGGACTCGCGTCGGCAGGCGGGTGGCTACAAGAGGCGCGGACTCGCGTGGGCAGGCAGCGGCCGGGGCGCCGCGATCTCGACGAGCCGCACGCGCCGCGCGCTGGCACGCGCGCTGCTTGTCCTCGCGAGCCAGGAGCTCCGACGGTGAACTGGCTCAAGTTCGGCCCTGAGTTCTACGGCGAGGTCACCCGCGTCGTCGACCGCGCCTTCGCCGAGCTCCGTCGCGCCGCCTGCGGCCGCGGGACCGGCTTCCGCGACGTCTCCCGGCGCTTCCCGGTGGAGGCCTTCGAGCTCTTCTCCGCCGAGGACGCGCGCCGGCACGGCGTCGACTCAGGCCTGGCGCACTTCGGCCGGGACAACCTCCTCGTGCTGCAGCGCACGCGCGAGGCCGGGCCGCTGCGGCGGCTCTGGGCCGGGCGCTGAGCCCGCCGCTCGGAGCTTGCCGCCCGGTGCCACCCGCCCTAACTGCGCTTGAAGGTATCCGCCTTAAACAAGAGCGACGTCGCGCGGAGACCCCCGCTCGCGGGCCCCTCCCCACCCCTCGCGTCCTCGCGGGCGAGATCCGTGCGGACCGCCACCCTCGGTGCCCGCTGCGGGCGACGAGGGGCGGGCGGGGCCATGAAGGCTCCGGTCGTGAGTCGTGAGGTTTCGCTGTGAGGACGACCGTCGACCAAGCCCTGAGTGTCAGGACCGCCCCGTCTGAATCTCAGACCCACCGAAGATGACACTCCGCGCGTCCGTCGAGACCCAACAGTTCCTCGTCACGCCACGCAAACCTGCGAATCCAGGTGCCCCATCGACGGCACAGCGACGGCGATGATGGGTTCCTGCACGTCGCGAGTGTCAGGACCGCCCCGTCTGAATCTCAGACCCACCGATCCTGACACTCCGCGCGTCTGCCGAGACCCGACGGTTCCTCGCCACGCCACGCAAACCTGCGAATCCAGGTGCCCCATGGACGGCACAGCGACGGCGATGATGGGTTCCTGCACGTCGCGAGTGTCAGGACCGCCCCGTCTGAATCTCAGACCCACCGATCCTGACACTCCGCGCGTCTGCTGAGACCCGACGGTTCCTCGCCACGCCCCGCAAACCTGCGAATCCAGGTGCCCCATGGACGGCACAGCGACGGCGATGATGGGTTCCCGCACGTCGCGAGCCTCAATGTGTCCGCTGCAATCAAGAGCGACAGCGCGCGGGGCCCCCCGCTCGCGGGCCCTCAACACGTAGAATACCAGGGCGCGTACACGGCCGCGGTTCACTGGCGACTGGCGAGGCGACCCACTCAAGGGGGTCGCTTCTCTCCGCTTCAACCTGGGCCGCCCGAGAACCGCGGCCTGCGGACGGGACGAGACATACATCGCCATGGAGCAAGACGAGCAACGGCTGTCCAGAGACGGTGAGCGCGGCTAACTCCGTGAGGCACGACCTCGGTAAAGCGATTGCGCCCCGTCGACGGACTTCAACCTATGCGGCACCGACCGCGAATGCTCGATTGAGACAGCTCGCTGCCCGCACGCCCATGGTGCTGCTCATCGGCGCTCATTTCAGCGCGCCACTGGAAGCTTCTGCCCTTGACGGGCGGCCACTTCATGCGCGGAGTTAGGGGCCCGGCCCGCACGTTGCAAACCCGCCAGCCCCGGGGCACTATCCCGGGCCATGAGCTCCCCCCCGCTCGCGGCCGGCACGCGCCTCGGCCGCTACGAGATCCTGGAGCCCCTCGGCAGCGGGGCGATGGGCCAGGTGTACCTCGCGCGCGACGTCTCGCTGCAGCGGCGGGTGGCGATCAAGGCGCTCGGCGACTCGCACCTGCACCGGGTCGATCTGCGGGCGCGGTTCGCCCGCGAGGCGCGCGCCGTCGCCTCGATCAGCCACCCGAGCGTCGTCCAGATCTTCGACATCTCCGAGCACGACGGCCGCCCGTACTTCGTCATGGAGTACCTCAAGGGCTCCGACGTCGGCGCGCTCCTCGAGAAGAAGGGCCGCCTGGCGCCCTCGGAGGTGGTGGCGATCGGGCTCTCCGCCGCGCTCGGGCTCGCCGAGGCCGCCGCCGCCGGCGTCATCCACCGCGACGTGAAGCCCTCGAACCTCTTCCTGACCGAGAAGGGCGTCGTCAAGGTCACCGACTTCGGCCTGGCCAAGGGCTCGGAGCTGGGAGTCAACCTGACCGGGAGCGGGGTCACCCTGGGCACGCCGGACTACATGGCGCCCGAGCAGGCGCAGGGCCTCGAGATCGACCCGCGCGCGGACATCTACGGCCTCGGGTGCACGCTCTTCCACCTGCTGAGCGGGCGGCCGCCCTACCGCGGGCGCGACGAGAAGGTGGGCTACGCCGAGGTCGTCGTCCGTCACCTGAAGCAACCGAACCCGCACCTCGCCGAGGAGGTCCCCGGCCTCGACCCCGAGCTCTGCGGGCTGATCGACCACATGATGGCCAAGCCGGCCTCGGCGCGCCCCAGCTACGAGGAGGTCATCGCCACGCTGCGCGAGGCGGCCGTGCGCCTGAGCGCGGCCCCGCCGCAGCTCAGCATGGTGCCGATGGGCTCGGTCCTCGGGCCTGCCCTGAGCGACGGCGAGCCACGCCGCGGAGCCAGCGCGCCCTCCGGCTCGGCGGTCCGGGTGCCGCTCGTGCTGCCGCGCTGGGCGATCGGGCTGACGGCGACCTCGCTGACCGTCTTCCTCGTCTCGCTCGGGCTCTACCTCTTCCTCCGCCCTGCCGCGCCCGCGGTCGTCCCCGCGCGCGGGAGCGGCAGCGGCAGCGGGACCGGCGCTGGCACCACGCCGCCGCCCCTGATCGCCCCCGAGGGCACCGTGCTGATGCCGGTGCCGGGCGGCTTCCTCGCGGTCGCCGTCCTGCCGGTCAGCCCCGCGCAGGTCAAGCGGCTCGCCCCGGAGCTCGC
>JAKLHH010000365.1 GCA_022710245.1 Myxococcota bacterium | reverse complement strand
GAAGTTGCCCAGCCCACAGGAGCTGCGGTCGCCGTGCTGGTAGAGCGTGACGGTCCCCGCGTCGGGGTCGAGGCTGAACAGGCAGCGCACCGCGCCGGGGAGGGCGTCGATCCTCGCCTCCGCCTCGGCCAGCGCGTCAGGCAGGAGGCGCAGCTTGCCCTGCCACTCCCAGCCCGGCTCCACGGGCGAGACCTGGGAGAAGCTCAGCGCGCAGCGGTACGGGTCGCGGTCGCGCTCGACCCACTCGAGCCACTGCCAGTGGGTCATCGCGCGCAGCGGGATGCAGGGCACGTCGAGCGGCAACGCCGGCGCCTGGGGGGGATCCGCCGGCGCGACCCAACCGGCGGGCGTGCGCGACCCGAGGAAGATCCGGGCCAGCCGCGACGGGCGCGGCCGTCGCTCGATCACCGCCGCCACCCCCGCCGCCTCCTCGTCCGCGACCGCGAGCACCAGCTCGCGCAGCAGCCGGGCCTCGGGCGCGGCGAGCAGCCGGCCGAGCGTCTCCGCGACGTCGTCGCCGACGACCATCGCCGAGACGATCAACCCACCCCGCCAGCGCGCGCGCACCCCGGGCCAGGCCTCGGCCCACAGCGCCTGCGCCGCGTCCCAGTCGTCCCGCGCCGCCTGCCTCGCGGTGAACGTCGTGGCTCCGTCGAGGGCGAGCTGGGCGGTGATCAGCTCGCCGGCGAGCTCCCCGAGCGCCCGCAGCCGCTCGCCGACCGCCGCGCGGAGGTGCCGCGCCCCCTCGGCGCCGAGGAGCTGTCGCACCAGGGAGGGCTCGTCGCGGACGATCGCGCAGCGCTCTCGGCCCTCGCGCGCGCGGGCCGCGTAGCCCGGCTTGTCCTCGATCAGCGCGCGGTAGATCCGGTCGGCGCCGCGCCAGAGGCCGCGGTCGAGCAGCCGCTGCGCGTCCCTCAGCACCACGCCGGGATAGGGATCGAGCATCCGCGCGAGGTAGGCCTCGATCCAGCTCGCACAGCCCTCCTCGTCTCCCAGGCTCGCCGCGGCGATCGCGCAGCTGATGGTGCTCGAGTCACAGTAGTGCGCCTCGGTGGCCGGCCGCGCGATCGCGAGCGCCTCGCGGTCGGCGTGGACCTCGAGCAGCAGCTCGGCGAGCAGCACCCGCGCCAGACGGAAGCCCGGCAGCTCCACGAGCGTGCGCCGCAGGGCGCGACGCGCCTGGAGGTCGTCGCGCCGGACATGCTGCAGCCGCGCGACGAGGAAGTGCGGCTCGTGCCCCAGGCGCCGGAGGCCGGCGATCGCTCGCTCGGCGTCGCGCAGCGCCTCCTCGTCGCAGGAGGAGCCGGCGTCGTCGCGCGGCCAGGCGTCGGTGCGGAACGGAAAGGAGCAGCTCCAGAGCAGCTCGACGTAGGCGCCGAGCGCCGGGTCCTGTCCGTCGAGCTCGTCGTAGATCTGATGCCAGTAGGCCGCGTCTCCGCAGGCGTCGTCGGGCCGGGTGGCGACGGCGACGTACAACGCGCCGGCGACGATCCAGCACTCGTAGAGCGGCGAGGTCTGGTCACGGAGGATGAACCGGACGTCGGCGACGTGCGGCGCGAGCTCGCGCAACGTCTCGACCACCGTGCCGAGGTGGACGGAGCTGTCGAAGCAGCCCTGCAGGTCGAGCTGGTCGTCGCCGCTGTCGATGGTCCACGGGGCGATGAAGCGCTCGAGCACGGCCTCGACCGAGGCGCGCGCCGGGGCGGTCCAGCGCAGCGTGAGCGAAGAGGCGCCGAGCTCGGGGCCCAGCTCGTCGAGGCGCAGGTCCGCGTTGCGGCAGCGGCGCTGCGAGCCGGCGGCCACCTCGTCGAGCGCAGCGATTGTTGGTCGCGGCAGCTGCCCGCCACCGCCCGACGTGCGGGGCGCCGCTCCAATTGTTGGTCGCGGCAGCTGCCCGCCACCGCCCGACGTGCGGGGCGCCGCTCCAATTGTCGCGGCGCCGCCAAGGTCGGGCGGTCGGGCGTAGCTGCCGCGACTAGCAACTGTGCCCGCCGGCGCGCACCCGCCGAAGCGAGCGACCAGCCGCTCTCGCGGCCACCCCGCGACGTCGACCAGCAGCTCGAGGTGCGGGCGGGCGGCCTCCAGGTCCTCGGCGGCGAGGTGGTGCGCGGCGAGCGCCTCGTGCAGCCGCGCGTCAAAAGGGGCGTGAGCCAGCAGGGCCAGCACGCCGGCTACCCCCTGGCCCTGTTCGAGGGCAGCGCAGGACGCGTCGATCCTGCGCGCCAGCTCCAGGGGATGGAGGAAGCGGTGGCGATGCCTCTCGAAGGCCTCGGCGACCTCGTACGTCACGACGCCACGCTACCCACTGGCGAGCGGCAGCGCAACGTCGCTGGCGTGGGTAGATCCCTCAGCGCGAGGGTGGTGGGAGACGTCCGCGGCACTTCCCGGGCGGACGCTTGACGACCCCGCCCTCGCTCGCCTGCTCCGGCGCACCTGTGGTCGCGGCCTGGGGCACGCCGCCCCACCGAGAAAGGCGCGAGGTCCCCGAGGACTAGCCTGACCCCGCCGGGCGCTCCGCCAGGCGCTCCGGTGAGTCGCGTCCCCACGCGGCCGAGCGCGAGCGCGAGAAACGCGGGGTTTGCTCCTGGTGCGCGGCTTGCTACCCATGGGCGCCATGAGACGCAAGCTGCTCGTGGTCCCGTGGTTGGTCCTGCTGGCTGGCTGTTCGAGCCTCGAGGCAAGCGGGAGCGGAGGCCGCCGCCCGCTCTCCTGCAGCGGAGAGGGAGAGGGCGACGCCGCCTGTGTGGACGACGGCAGCGGCGTCACCTGCGGCATCGACGAGGCGGGCGAGGACGCGACGGGCGATGACGGGTCGAGCCGCGAGATCATCCTGGAGGGCGATCCGGACCCGGACCCCGGTCAGGCGGACCCGGCGGGGACCGACGACCAGCCTGCGCCGACGGCGCGCCGCTACGGGTTGAGCGTCGTCATCGGTCAGGACGTCGTCGACGCGCTGACGCCGATCGTCGAGGGCAAGGCGAGGGAGGCCGTGGAGCGTCAGGGCGGTGACCTCGCCAGCGTCGAGCTCGGCGGGCAGCTCCAGCTCCCGCGAGGCGGGCCGCTCGACCAGCAGCTGCAGGCGGTAGCGGCTGCGGTGGCCGCGGGGCTGCGCGCGGCCGACGTGCGAGTCGACCTCGCGTTCGGGTACAGCTACTCGCAGCTCTACACCATGGCCGTCGGCATCGTGGGACGGCTGCTGCAGACCTACCCCTACAACGGCAAGGTGCGGTGGCGAATCGGCTGCCGCGTCGAGCAGGAGCGCGGCATCGTCTATCGCCGGCTGGTGGCGCCGATGGTCGCGGCCGGCATCGCGCAGGTGCAGTCAGCGGTGGACGCGCGGGTGCGGACGTTCCTCAGCCAGAGCGGGCTCGACGGCCGGTTCAGCGTGCAGCTCCAGCGGGTGGCGGGCTCCTGGCCCGAGACGACCCTCACCGTCTACTCGAGCTCCCAGGCGGTGCTGACCGTGACCATGAGCGAGCTGCAGAGGGCCATCGACAGGATCGTCAACGGCGACTGACGGCCCGGTCGTCTCGCCTCGCGACGGAGTGAGGCGCCGCTCCGCCGTCACAGCGGTGGATCGACGTCGCCGAGGGTGAGCTCTCGCACGCCGCGGGGGCCAAGCCGCTCCTCCCAGCCCTCGTCAGCCACGCCGCGGCCTGCCAGGCGACCGCCTGGCCCCCACTCGGTCCAGGCGCCGACGTCGTCCCCGTGGCTGGCGACGCGCCGCAGGCGGCCATTCTCGTGCCAGGCCAGCCAGCGACCATGCTTGCGACCGTTGTAGTAGGCGCCGAGGGCGGCGGGCCGCCCGCCAGGATGGAAGAAGCGCCAGGTCCCGGTCTCCACATCGCAGCGGAAGGCGCCGCGGGAGGCGAGCGAGCCGTCCTCGTGCCAGGTCTCCCAGACGCCCTCGCGCTGGCCTTCGACGAACGGGCCCTTGCCGACGAGGACGCCTCGCCGGCTCCAGCGCGACCAGGTCCCGACCTTGGTCGCGCCGACGTACTCGCCGGTCTCGACGAGGCGGCCGCCGTCCCACGCCCGGAACGAGCGGCCGCGCCGCAGCGAGCGCAGCGTGCCGCTCGCCGGATCCCAGTGGGCCTCCAGCCGCTGGCGCCGATCGAGGCGCCACCAGAGCCGGCCCTCTTCGGTGAAGGCCTCGCAGGCGACGCGCTCGCCCCGCAGGTGGCGCTCGCGGCTGGCGAGGACGCCGTTCGGCCACCAGCGCGCGCGCTCGCCGTGAGGCTCGCCGACCTCGAGGTCACTGCGTCCGGCGAGCACACCGCTCGGGTACCAGCTGAGCCAGCGTCCGCTCCGCCGACCCTGGACGTGGGTGCCCGCCTCGGCGCGCTGCCAGGGATCCCACCAGCGCTCGAAGGGCCCCTCGTCGACGCCTCCCCGCTGGCACCACTGCGTCAGGTCGAAGACGTGCAGGCGGGTGCCGGCCGGGCAGGCGAGGGGAGGGAGCGGCGAGGGCGTGCCTCGCGCCGCCAGGGCGCCGAGGAGCGTGGCGGCGAGGAGGCCGCCGAGCGCGAGCACGTCGAGCCAGCGGAGCCGCGGCCAGGGACGACCGAGCCGCAGCGCCAGCGTCGACTGACGGAGCCCGACCTCGCGGTAGGAGCGCTCCTCGACCGCGGCGGGCAGCGGCACGCCGTCCACGGTCACCGTGTCGTCGACGCGGAGGCGGCGCGCGTGGATCACCAGGTGAGTCGCGCTGGGGCGCACCTCGTGCAGCTCCCCCCCGACGCGGACCGCGAGCCGCGGCGGGAGCGCGTGCTTGCCGCGCTCCCAGAGGAGCGTCCCCGCACGGCCCGGACCGACGAGCGGACCACGCAGCGTCACCGTGCAGCCGAGCGCGCCGCGGCGGCCGTGGCGCCGGCGCCAGAGGAGGCGGTAGGCGAGCGCCGCGGCGCCGAGCAGGAGGCTGAGGAGGGAGGAGACGATCAGCATCGGCGACTCACTCTCGCTGGACACCGGGCGGGCGCGCCGCGTTCCGGGAAATCTGCTGGTCACCGAGGTGCCGGGCGCCGCTCCACTTCAGCTGCAACCATCGCAGCTCCAGGTTGTCCGTTCGCGAGGAGCCTGCGAATGACGACGCGCCCCCAGCAACCACACGACCTGAGCGATCTGGCGCTCGACCTCCCGGAGCGCACGCTGATGGTGATCGTCCTCGGCGAGGACGGCCCGCTCCTCGCCCGTGCGCTCGGGCGGCGGGGCCGCCTCACGGTGGGGAGCTCGCCCCGCTGCGATCTCCCGCTCGACGACCCCGGCATCCCGGTGCCTTGCCTCGAGCTCCTCCGCGGCCGCGGCCGCGCTGGCGCGGAGCTCTGCTTCAGCGCCGGGATGGTCGGTGAGGTCGAGCTCGAGAGCGAGCGACTCTCCCTCGAGGAGCTGGTGGGCAGCGGTCGAGCCCGGACGGAGGAGCCGGCGGGAGCGCGACCGCTCTACACCTGGCTCCTCCCGGAGGGCGTGAGGGTGACGGTGAGGGTGGGGCCGCTGCAGGTGATCGCGGCCTCGGTGCACGCGGCGCGGCCGCCGGTGCAGATGCCGCTCCCGCGCTCCGCGCGACGGGCGCGACCGGGGCGCTGGATCGCGGTGAGCATGGCGAGCTCGGCGCTGCTTCACCTCGCGGTGCTCGCCATCGCGGCCGCTGTCCCGCCCTCGTCGATCCCTTGCTGCGACTGGCTCCAATTCGACTCATCCTCATGGCACGCGCGCTGGACCCTCCTGAGGCCCGTGTCCGCGCCGTCCCGCCGTGGTCTTGACCCGGCCTCGAGGAGCAACGGCCCACCTCTGCTGGAGGCCGCGGCCCGCTGCCCCCGTGATCAGCTCCCGCCGTCGTCACCGTCGCTCGAGCGGCCGCGCGTGGCGATGCGGCACGCCTCGCCGCGCTCGCGCACCATCGCGGCCGCGGTGAGGCGCCTGGTGCCGCGCCTGCGCGCGCGCTGTCCAGCCGCGCCGGAGGAGGTGGGGGAGGTCCGTGTCACGGTCGCGGTTCGTGCTGACGGCGTGGTGGTCGAACCGAGCCTGGACGGCTCGGCGATCGACACCATCGGCGAGCTGAGGGAGAGCCAGCTCGGCCGCTGCTTGCTTCGCAAGCTCCGCGCCTGGCGGCTGCCTCCGGCCGCCTCGCCCCCGGAGGGGGACGTCACGCTGCGCTTCTCTTTCCTGCTGCGGCCCGAGGCGTAGCTCCAGGGAGAGAGCCAGGCCAGCCGCTGGGGGACCGACGAGGACCGACCAGGGTCCTCAGTGCCTGAGCGTCCAGAAGAGGTCGAGCCCGCCCACGCCCGCGTCGCCGAAGACGCCCATCAGCAGCCAGCGCGCCGAGACCCGGTACTCGAGGAGCCCCTCGTTGGCGTTCTCCAGCGAGGTGCTGCCGAAGACGCGGCGGTAGCCGAGGTAGAGCCGCTCGGTGAGGTACTTGCCGACCTCGGCCTCGGCGCGGAGCGAGGAGGCGCCCGTCTTCTGGTCCTTGGTCTCGTCGAGGCTGACCCGCGCCACGTCGATGCCCACCTTCGGCGCGATGCGGCCGAGCACTCCGCCGAGGAGCGCCTGCGAGAGCGCGGTGGCGAGCGCCATCGCCTGGTCGCCGCCGCTCGCGTCCGGGCGCGCGTCGAGGCGCCCGGTGAGGAGCAGGCTGACGATCTGCGCCTGGTCGTAGATCGGCGGGTCGCTGCTCAGGCTCAGCTCGGGCGCGCTCGCGGTGCCGGTCACGCGCACCAGGATCATGGCGTCGCGCGCGCTCCGCTCGAGGAGGACGTCGAGCCCGGGGTCGGGCACCGCCTCGTCGGAGAAGCTGACCAGCGCGCGCCGCACCTCGAAGCTGTTGCCGAGCGCGCGGATGCGCCCGCGACGGATCTCGACCTTGCCCTTGATGCGCGGCCCGCCCCGGCGGTCCGTGCGGAGGCGAAGGTCGTTCGCCAGCTCGAGGTCGAGCTCCTCGCTGCGCACGAAGAGCGGGTCGGCTGCGATCACGACCTCCAGCGGCATGCGCACGGCCGCGACAGGTGCCGCCCTCACCCGCTTACCCGCGCCGGCGCGCGGCGCGTCCTCGACGAGGATCACGTCAGAGGGGAGCGCGGTGGCGTGGGTCTCCCGCTGCCCCTCGAGCTTCGGCATCTTGACCACGCCGTCCTTCACGGTCACCCGGGCGAGGAGGCCGCCGTCCTTGCGCTCGCCCTCGAGCTGCACGGCGCCGGTGAAGACGAGCCCGCTCATCCCCCCCGCGTCGACGCCGAAGCCCTTCGCCCTCGCGAGGAGACCGGCCCGGCTGAAGAGCAG
>JAKLHH010000364.1 GCA_022710245.1 Myxococcota bacterium | reverse complement strand
CAGCTCGGCGACGTCGCAGAGGAGCGCGACGATCTGCTCGCCGTCACCGCAGGCCTCGATCTCCGCCCGGTGCATCTTGATCAGCTCGGGCCAGCGCCCCTTCTGCCGGTAGAGGCGGCCGAGCGCCTTGAGCGCCGGCAGGAAGCCGGGGTCCTCCTCGAGCGCGGAGGTGTAGCACTCGATGGCGCGGTCGAGGTTGAGGAGCTGGTCCTCCCAGACCTCGCCCATCCGCTGCAGGAGGTCCACGCGGCGCTTCGGGTCCCCGATCAGCTTCAGCTCGCGCTCGTTCAGCTCGACGAGGTCGTGCCAGCGGCGCGACTCGGAGCAGAGCCGCGCCGCGGCGGCGAGGATCGGCACGTTGTCGGGGTCGAGGGAGAGGATGCGCCGGTAGCACTCGAGCGCGCTCCCGGACTGGCCGAGCTGGTGGTACCAGATCGCGGCCATCGTCTCCATGATGTGGAGCGTGCGGTCGCGGTCCGGTCCCTGCTCGAGCTCCTCATCGTAGAGCTGCAACAGCTCGGTCCAGCGCTCGAGGCGCGTGAAGAGCCGCTCCAGCGCCGAGAGCGAGGGCTTGAAGCTGGGCCACGCGGAGAGCGCCTCGCGGTGGATCTCGAGAGACTCCAGCTCGCGACCGTTTCGCTCGAGGAGGACGGCGATGCGGTACAGCCGCTGCGCGCGCGCGTGGCCCTCGCGCACCGTGGCGAGGTCGGCGCGGTGCACCTCGAGGAGCTCGTCGACGGCGCCGGTCGCCTCCAGCACCCAGCCGAGCCCCTCGAGCGCAGGCTGGTAAGAGGGCACCTCGCGCAGGCAGGTCTGGTACCAGCGCGCGGCCGCCCTGGGGTCCTTCAGCTCGAGGCGGTAGAGGTCGGCGAGCTGGCAGGCGAGCGCGGCGCGTGAGCTGGGCGTCTCGTCGAGCTCGAAGAGCCGCTCCCCGACGGTGACCGCCTCGGCCCAGCACTCCCGCTCGACGAGCAGATCGAGCTGGTCGACCACCGCGGCGAAGAGCGGCTGCGCCTCCAGGCTGCGCGCGAAGAGCCGCAGCGCGGACTCCACCTCGCGGGTCTGATCGCGGTGGATGCGCCCCGCGCGGGCGAGGAGCTTCGCGCGCCAGGCGGGCGTCGCCTCGGGGAGCTCGGCCTGGCGCACGAGCGTCGCGGCGAGCTCGCCCCAGGCGCCGCTCGCCTCGTGGACCTGCTCGAGGTAGGCCAGCACCGGGATCTGGTCGGGCTCGGAGTCGTCGGCGGCGCGCAGCGCCTCGAGCGCCGCGCCGAGGTCGGTCGGCGCCGCGAGGAGCGCCGCCTGCACGTGGAGCGCGGTGCGCGTCGGCCGGTCGGAGACGGTCTCCACCTCGCGCGCGACGAGCTCTCGCAGCTTCTCGTGGTCGCGCTCCATCGCGTAGAGGATCTTCAGCAGCTTCACGGTGGCCAGATCGGCCGGGTCTACGCGGTGGGCAGCCTCGAGGACCTGACGCGCGGTGGCCGCGTCACCGAGGCGGGTCCAGTGGAGCCGCGCCTGCTGCCGGAGGAGGGCGACGCGCGAGAAGGGGTCGCGGGTCGCGCGCGCCTCGGCGTCGAGGAGCTTGATGACCAGCTTGAAGTCCGAGCGCTCGCGGTAGAGGAGCCTCGCGAGGCGCAGCGTGGGGCGGAACTGCGGGCGGAGCGTATAGGAGCGGAGGAGCGCCTCGGCGGCGCCGGGCTCGTTGCCCGCGGCGAGCTGCACCCGCCCGAGCTCGTACTGCAGCAGGGCCGCTGCCATGCGGTCGTCGGGGTCGAGCGCGGCGAGCTCCGCGCGGAGGACCGCGCTCTCCTGCTGGACGTCACACCAGACATCCAGCGCGAACCCGCCGCGGGACTGCGTCTTCGGTGCCTGGACCGACAAGGTCCCGGCATTATAGCTGGAATCGGGGTGGGGCTGGAAAGAGTCTTGTGGCGGCCGGGAGGGCGTTGCTGCGACTGCCCGTGCCGTCCTCGCAGTGCCGCCCGCTCAGTGCCCGGGCTGGTCGACGAGCGGGCGTGGCCCGTCGTGCGCCGGGACGGCGCTGGCGCCGAGGCTGTCGACGCAGGTGCAGCGCACGCCCTCGGGGCGGTCCATCTCCGCCACGCACTTGTTGCAGGCGTCGCACTTCGAGCGCGTCACCTCCCCCGTCTCCAGCTTGCGGACGAAGTCGGGATCGTGGATCAGCGCGCGCGCCATGACCACGAAGTCGAAGCCCTCGCGCATGGCGGTCTCCACCCCCTCGATGGAGACGACGCCGCCGATCAGGCAGAGCGGCATCTTCACCGCGGCGCGGACGCGCTTCGCGTCCTCGAGGAAGAACAGCTCCTCGAATGGCATCGAGCGCATGACCATCGAGCCGAAGGTCCTCAGCGCCAGCTTCATCAGCTTGCTGTGCTCGACCTCGATCATCTCCTTGCGGGGGACCTCGCCGCGGAAGAGGTAGAAGGCCGACTTGCTCGTGTAGCCGCCCGAGAGGACGAGCGCGTCGACGCCCTCGCGCTCCAGGGTCCGGGCGACCTCGATCGACTCCTCCAGCTCCAGACCTCCCGGGAAGCCGTCGCGCAGGTTGGTCTTGCAGAGGATGGGGAAGCCCGGCGGCAGCGCCGCGCGCACCCGCCGCACGACCTCTACCGGGAGCCGCAGCCGGTGCTCGAGGCGGCCGCCCCATGCGTCCTTGCGGCGGTTGACCGACGGGCTGATGAACTGGCTGAGCAGGTAGCCGTGCCCCATGTGGAGCTCGACGGCGTCGAAGCCAGCCTCGACCGCCCGCGCGGCGGCCGCGCCGAAGTCGTCGATCGTCTGCTGCAGATCGCGCTCCGTCATCGCGCGCGCGAACGGCATGCCGAGGAGCGAGCCGTAGACGTTGAGCGTGGCCGAGGGCCCCATCGGCTTGCCGCCGGTGACCGACTTGTTGCGGCTGAAGAAGCCGCAGTGGCCGAGCTGGAGCGAGACCTTGGCGCCGGCCGCGTGGCAGGCCTCGGTGATCTTGCGGAGCTCGGGCACGACCTCCTCGCGCATGTAGAGCTGCTGCTCGAAGGTCCGCCCGTCCGGCGAGACGGCGCAGTAGGCGACCGTCGTCATCCCGACCCCGCCCAGGGAGACCCCGCGGTGGTGCGCGAGCAGGGCAGGCGACGGCGTGCTGTTCGGGCACATGCCCTCGTAGGCGCCGGCCTTGATGAAGCGGTTGCGGAGCTCGAGGCCGCCGAGCCGGGCGGGGGAGAAGGCTCTGGTGCGAAGGGTGGTGGAGTCGTCGGTTCGCATGGCCGGCACTTGAGCACAAACCCGTCGCGGCGGCAACCATGAGGGAGCTCTGACCGTCCATCGTCTCGTGGGCAGGCGCAGCCCCGAGGGGCGCTCAGGGGACGAAGCCGGGATCGTCCGTGAAGAGGAGCCGGTCCACCATGGCCTGCGCCTCGCGCGAGCTGAGCGCGAGCTCGTGCTGGCCGCCCCCGAGCTCGAGCTCCGCCTTGGTCAGGGTGCTGGCGATCTCGATCCCGAGGGGCTTCCAGCGCCAGTCGGCAGGGTAGCCCGGGATCGTGGTGTGGAAGATCGCCTGCTGCCCCCCGTCGATGGCGACGATGAAGGAGTCGGTGGCGTCGCCGGTGGCGCGGACGCGGCCCCAGAGGTAGAAGGCGCCGGAGCGGGGCAGGGTGAACGAGTAGCTCGCTCCTCCCGCGGACGCGGTGCCCGCCGGTCCAGCATCGAGGAGGTACGCTCCGCCGGAGGCGGCCGGGTCGCTCATCCTGCGAAAGGGCGGCGTGAGCACGCCCGCCTCGGCCTCGAGGTAGATGAGGATGGAGGGCGGCCGGTCGCCTCCGCGCGCGTCCTGGCTCGCCTCCGGCGAGTCGACCCGCACGCACCCCGCCAGCAGCGCGCTGGCAGAGAGGGCGAGGAGCAGCTTCCGGCGGGTGAGGTCCATGGGGTAGTAGATGATCGCAGCCCCATCATCGAGCCGTTCGACGCGAGGGGCAAGCGGCTTGCCGACGATGACGCCGGAGCGGCTGGGCCTGCCGGTGTTCGAGAGGCCATCAGCGATTGTTGGTCGCGGCAGCTGCCCACCACCACCCACCTTCGTGACGGTTCTATGAGCGGTACGGCTTCATACCATTTGCCGACGCGCCGCTGATCTTGTTCCTGATGACCGCGACGATCCTGGACGGGGTCGGGTCGAAGTGAGGCGCGCTAGTCCGGCGAGCGCTGGTCCGCGTCCTCGGCGTTCTCGGCGCTGGGCCTGACGTCGAGCACCGCGCCCGAGGGCTGGCTCGTCGGCGGCACCACCGGGAAGAGCGGCTGGCCCGCCTTCTCGCGGTGCGCGATCCACTTCTCCAGCACCAGGATCGCCTTGGCGAAGTCCGCGTTCCCGTAGAGGGCGCGCCCCAGGTAGTAGAGCAGCGTGGGCCGCCGCTCGAGGAGCTTGCTGTCCACCCAGAGCGGCTCGAGGATGCTCGCCGCCGCGTGGAAGTCGAAGCACTTGTAGACCAGGTACCCCCAGAGGAGCTGGAAGTCCTTGCCCGCGTTCTCCTTGAAGTCCTCGGGCCACGCCTCGACCAGATCGAGCGCCGCGCGGTAGGCCCGCAGCTTCACGCCCTGCTCGACCTTGAAGTAGTCCGCCGCGATCTTGTTCGCCTCGTCTGGCTTCAGCTTGCGCATCTTGTCGACGGGCGGGGTCAGCGGCTCGTCCTTCTCGCCGACGAGCGGGACCTCGTCCTCGAGGACGTCGCGCGAGGCGAGGAGCTCGAGGAGCTGGCGCGCGCGCTTGCTCTTCGGTCCGGCGTCGGCGCGGATCTTCGCCTCCAGCGCGTTCGCCTCCCGGTGCTTGCCGTTGAGGAGCAGGCTGCGCAGCAGCCCCCCGAAGTCCTCCGACCCCTCGTAGCCCGCCAGCAGCCCGGCCAGGCGCCCGTAGATCCAGCCCTGACCGTAGACCTTGGAGATGTAGTAGTCGTAGCGCTTGTGGTTGTAGAGGTCGCGCGGCGCGCCGAACTCGATGATCGCGTTGTCGTCGGTGTTCACGTCCGCGCCGATGGTGAACGCCCTGACCTCCTGCGTGTCGCCGAGGAGCGAGAGCGCGATCAGGTCGTCGGGGGTCGGGATCTTAGCGCGCGCCATCTCCTCCTGCACCGACTTGATGGCGAAGGCGCGGCGCAGCCGGCGCACGTCGAGCTTGAGCGGGTGGTTGGAGCCGATCAGGAAGGTGTCGGAGCTCAGCGCCTCGGCGCTGAAGGCGTAGACGTAGGGGAAGACCTCGGCGAAGGTGCGGTAGATCGACTTGATGTGCCGCGGCGCGATCTCGTACATCTGCGCCCAGGTGCAGAAGATGCCGTCCGGCTGCAGGCGACGCTTCGCGGTCTCGAAGTACTCCTTGGTGAAGAGGTTCGCGACCCCGGTGATCCACGGGTTCGACGGCTCGTTGATGATGACGTCGTAGCGCTCGCTCCCGGCTTGCAGGAAGTTGCGGCCGTCGTCGGTGTAGAGGTGGAGCCGCTTGTCCGCGAGCGGGCGGTGGTTGACGTGCTCGAAGAACGCCGAGGCGACGATGATCGCCGGCTCCAGCTCGATCACGTCGAGGCGCTCCACCGGCGCCTGCAGCACCGCCCCGGCGGTGACCCCCGAGGCGTAGCCGATCAGCGCCACCTTGGGCTTCAGCTCGGGGACGCGCGGGTGGACGAGCACGGGGAGGAGCCCGACGGCGATCTGGGTCGGCATGTCGTCGCCCGAGGAGGCGTCCACCTTGCCGTTGTTCTTCATCGAGTAGTGGTCCTTCGACCACTGCTCGACGGAGACCGTGGTGGAGATGCCGTCCCGGTAGAAGACCAGCCGGGGGTCTTGCCACTTGCCCGTGCGGATCACCTCGCGCGCGATGGAGAGGCGGAAGAGCCCGGCCGAGACGTGGGTCAGGTTCCAGCGCGGGAGGAAGAAGGCGCCCCCCGCGAGGCCGACGGCGAGCGCGACGCCGACGATCTTCCACGGGCGCCTCCAGGCCGCCAGCCAGGCGAGGACGCCGGCGATGACGAGGTTCACGCAGACGGCGGCGAAGTAGCCGGGCTGCAGCTGCAGCACCGGGATGATCACGAAGCCGGCGAGGAAGCTCCCGACGATGGAGCCGATGGTGTTGATCGAGTAGGCGCTCCCCACGTCCTGCCCGACGCTGTCGAGGCCGGTCGCGTAGATGCGGATGGTGAGCGGGAAGATGCCGCCCATCGCGAAGGTGGCCGGCAGCATGGTGACGAGCGCGATGAGGAACTGACTCCAGAGGACGGTGCCCGCGCCCAGGCTCTCCCCGCGGATCAGGAAGAGGAAGAGGAAGGGGAGCTTGTCCATCAGCAGGTAGGAGACCCCGACGAGCACCACCACCGCGAGGTGGTTCACCGCCAGCCAGCCCACCGGGTTCTTGCTGCTCGCGGCGGCGCGGCCGATCACCGCGGCGCCGCCGGCGAGCCCGATCAGGAACGCGGTGAGCACCAGCGTGAAGGAGTAGACCGAGGAGCCGATGTTCATGGAGAGCGCGCGCGACCAGATCACCTGGTAGACCATGGCCACGCCGCCGCTCAGCGCGAAGGCGTAGAGCGCCGCGGTGCGCGCGCGCGGCGAGACGTCGGGCTTCACCATGGCGACCGGGCCGACCTCCTCGAGGAGCGCCTTCACCTCCGGGTCCTCCGGCTTCTTGGTGGGGAAGCGCCGGCGCAGCAGGTAGGCGAGGCCGACGACGGCGGCCAGGCCGAGGTTGGTGCAAGCCGCGATGCGGTTCGTCAGCGAGAGGCCGAGGCCCGGCAGCAGCACGAAGCCGCCGAGGAAGGTCCCCAGCATGGCGCCAAAGGTGTTGATGGCGTAGAGCGTGCCGACGCGCAGGCCCATCCGCGCGTGCTCGGCCTCGGTGCGGACGAAGAAGCGCGAGAGGAGGGGGAGGGTGGCGCCCATCAGCGTGGTCGGCACGATCATGACGAGCGCGGAGGCGAGGAAGCGGATGGCGGAGAGGATCGCGTAGTGGTCGACGAAGTGGGTGTAGAGGAAGCGGTTCAGCGGGCCAAAGGTGGCGACGACGAGCGGCACCAGGAGCGCGGCGATGCCGACGCCTGCCTCGGCCAGCGCATAGGCGCGGAGCGGGTCCTTGACCCGGTCCGCGAGGCGTCCCGCCACGAAGCTCCCCAGCGCGAGGCCGCCCATGAAGGCGGTCAGCACGGTGCTGATCGCCAGCGAGGTGGCGCCGAAGACGAGGGAGAACATGCGGGTCCAGATGACCTCGAAGATCAGGCTGCTCGCACCCGAGGCGAAGAAGCAGATG
>JAKLHH010000363.1 GCA_022710245.1 Myxococcota bacterium | reverse complement strand
CCGGGGCTTCACCACCACCTCGTCCCAGCCGCGCTCCTCGAGCAGCGTCGCCAGCGCCTGGCGCGGAGCCCCGCTCGAGGTGCGCTCGACGAAGACGGTGGGCACCACCGGGACGCCGCGCGCCTCGAGCTCCGCCAGGTAGCGCTTGTCGGTGTTCCAGCGCACCACCGCCGGAGGGTTGAGCACCGGCGTCCGCGCGGCCAGCGCGTCCACCCAGGCGAGGAAGTCGTCCCGCCGACGGTAGTAGTTCCAGGTGGAGCGGATCACGCAGAGGTCCGCGGGCGGCGGCGCCTCCCCGTCCCAGGCGCAGAGGCGCGCGTCGAGGCCCTGGGCGGCGAGCGCCTCGAGGAGGAGCTCCTGGTCCGGGTCAGGCTCGGGGAGTCGCGCGCAGGTGGCGAGGAGGACGCGCACGCGCGCCCCTCAGGCGAGGGGCGCGGTGGCGCGCTGGAGCCAGCCCGTCTCCTCGGGCGTCAGCCCGCCGGCGAGCTCCTCGCGGCAGCGGTGGTGATACTCGTCCAGCCAGCTGAGCTCGTCGCCGCCGAGGAGCCGCGGCTCGATCAGGCGACGATCGATGGGGCAGAGCGTGAGCACCTCGAAGCGCAGGAAGGGCGCGGCCTCGCGGCTGAGGACCTCGTCCCGCACGGTGAGGATGAGGTTCTCGATCCGGATCCCGTACTCGCCCTCCTTGTAGTAGCCGGGCTCGTCGGACTGGATGTTGCCCTCCTCGAGCGGGACGCCCACGCAGCGCGTGTGGCTGATCGCCTGCGGGCCCTCGTGGACGTTCAGGTAGGCGCCGACCCCGTGGCCGGTGCCGTGCTGGTAGTCGAGGCCCGCCTCCCAGAGGGCGAGGCGCGCCAGCGCGTCGAGCTGGCGCCCCGCGGTGCCGACCGGACAGCGGCAGCGCGCGATGGCGATGTGTCCCTTGAGGACGCGCGTGAAACGATCGCGCTGCTCCGGCGTGGCGTCTCCGCCGAGGAGCACCGTGCGAGTGATGTCGGTGGTCCCGTCGAGGTACTGGGCGCCCGAGTCGATCAGGAAGAGCCCCTCGGGCGGGAGCGGCGCGTTCGACTCCGGGGTCGGCCCGTAGTGGATGATGGCGCCGTGGGCGCCCACCGCGGAGATGGTCTCGAAGCTGAGGCCGCGGAAGTGCTCCCCGCCCGCCCGCAGCTCGCCGAGCTTCTCCGCCGCGGAGAGCTCGCTGACCCCGCCGGCCGGCACCGCGCGCTCGAGCCAGGCGAGGAAGCGCACCATGGCGCGGCCGTCCCGCTGGTGGGCGGCGCGGATGCCGGCGATCTCGGTGTCGTTCTTGCGCGCCTTCATCAGCAGGGTGGGGCTCGGCTCGCTGATCAGCGTCGCGCCCTTCAGCTTGGCGAGCACCCAGGCGTTGGCGCTGCGCCCGTCCACCCAGACGCGTCGCTTCGCCTTGCCCAGCCTCTCGAGGAAGGCGCCCGCCGCCTCGTAGGGCTGCAGCTCCACCCGCCCGAGCGCCCGCCGCGTCCGCCCGTCGAGCTTGGCCGGGTCGAGGAAGAGGACCGCCTGCTCGGCGCTGACCACCGCGTGCGCGATGACGACCGGGTTGTACTCCACGTCGGCGCCCCGCAGGTTGAAGAGCCAGGCGATGGCGTCGAGCGAGGTGAGGACGTGCGCGTCGGCGCCGCGCTCCGCAAGCGCGCGGCGGAGCCGCTTCAGCTTGGAGGCGACCGCCTCGCCGGTGAACTCGAGCGGCAGCGCGAGGACGGGCGCGGTCCCGGCCGGCGGCCGGTCCTCCCAGATCCGGTCGACGAGGTTCCCCTCGACCAGCTTGAGCCGGGCCCCGACGCCCTCCAGCGCGCCGCGGAGCTCGCCCTCCGCGCCGCGGGAGAGGAGCTGCGGATCGACGCCGAGCGCCTCGCCCTTGCCGAGCTGCGTGGCGAGCCAGGCGGCGATGCTGGGGACGCCGCGCACGCCCTGCTTGAAGAGCTTGATGCCGCTCCCGCGGAGCTGCTCGGTCGCCTGCAGGAAGTAGCGGCCGTCGGTCCAGAGCCCGGCGCCCTCCCGGGTCACGACCACGTCGCCGGCCGAGCCGGTGAACCCGCTCAGCCACTGCCGGCGCTGCCAGCAAGCGGGCACGTACTCGCTGCCGTGGGGGTCGGTGCTCGGCACCAGGTAGGCCGCGACGCCGGCCTTCGCCATCAGCTCGCGCAGCTTCGCCAGTCTCTGCCGTACGGCGGTCACGCTCTCCTCCTAGCTGTTGGTCGCGGCAGCAACGCCCTCGCTGCCCGACCTGGGCGGCGCCGCTCCAACGTGTTGGTCGCACCCTCCAGGGCGACCGTCAGCCCCGGTGGGCGATGCGTCCAAAGCGGGCGTTCACCTCGACCCAGGGCCAGACCAGGCGGTCCTTCGGGCTCTCGTAGATCGCGAGCTCGAGGTCCCGCTCGGTGGTGACGAACTCGATCTCCTTGGTCAGCGGCGCCCAGTGGTGCGTCGCCTGCGGGTACGTGGCGAGGTCGCAGCGCGAGAGCACCTCGGCCGCCGCGTTGCGCACGCGGGTCGAGGAGCCGACCGCGTCCCCGATCAGCACCTGCGTGTCCTGCTCCGCCGAGCGGGTCTGCTCGCGCAGCACATAGTAGAGGTACTCCAGCGTCTCCGGGAGCCGGTCCTCGGTGACCACCCCGCGGGTGAGCGAGGTGGGGACGCCGTCGAGGAACTGCCCGTCGCGGTGGAGCAGGCGGGCGCGCTCGAAGCTGAGCGAGTGGGCGCCGCCGAGGACGGCGACGAAGACGCGCGAGTCGAGCACCGCGCGGACCATGCGCAGCACCGACTTGATCGCCTCCCAGCTGTACATCGCCTGGTAGTGCTTCAGGTAGCGCTCGCCGAGCACCAGCGCGCGCATGAACTTGAGCATGCCGGCGGTGCCGTGCGCCGAGCCGTTGGCCGCCGAGAAGAGGAAGTTGCGGCAGACCAGCCGCTCGAGGTGCCGCTGCTCCTCGGGCGTGCCGCCTCGCAGCATGCTCTCGGCCATCAGCGCGTTGGCGCAGCCCTGGCTGTAGCCGATGATGCCCCAGGGGGTCTGGCAGGCCTCGATCGCCTCCACGATGCGCTCGGCGTTGTACTCGAGCGAGCGCATGATCGCCGTGTGCGCGCGGAGGATCTGCACCCCGCGCCGCTCCTCCAGGCGCTGGTAGGCGTCGCACAGCTCCTTGCCGTCCTTGCCGTCGGTGATGACCCCCATGCAGCTGACGATGGAGAAGTCGTAGCGCCCCTCGGGCGGATCGATGAGGAGGCGCACGAGCGGATCGGCGAGGAGCGCGTCCTGGTGCTCGCGCTCCCAGTAGAGGGTGCGGACCAGGGTCTGCAGCAGCTCCTGCTCGTCCTCGAAGCGGTCCTGGCCAGAGACGACCGCGAGCCAGTGACGATCGCGGTCCCGGTCCTCCTGCCAGCCGCGCACGCAGCTGAGCACGCGGAGCGCCTCCTCGTTGCGCAGCCAGAAGCGCCTGAGCCAGGGGAGCTGGAAGGCGCGGGGCTCCGCCTCGAGCAGGTGCGCGCAGGCGCGGAAGGCCGACTCGTAGGCGCGCCGGGCCTTCTGCCGGGGACCGCCGCGCCCGCCGCGCCCGCTGCCGAAGGAGCACTCGCCGCCTGCCTCGTCCGCGCGCGCCAGCGCCCCCCGCGCGCGCTCCTCGAGCGCCTCCAGCGACGGGGGCAGCATGACCTCGGGGAGCGGGCTAGGGTGCCGCATCACCTGCAGGTGCGCCTTGCGCGCGAGGTAGGGGTTCGCCTCCTCGATGATCTGATCGGCGAGGCGGGTGAGCGCCTCGTAGTAGCTCTGCCGCGCCTTGTTGCCGCCGGCCAGGAAGTCGCGCTGCCGCGGCACCGGGACGTCGAGCTTCCCGGCGAGGAGGTCCACCAGGTCGAGCGGCTCGGCGAGCTGGTCCTGGTCCTGGTCGAGGAAGGCGTAGAGGATCCCGGAGAGCGCGCGCGGGCTCTGGTGGCCGAGCTCGATCAGCACCTCGCGGGTGAAGGCCGGCGGCTGCCGCCGCATCAGCTCCAGCAGCAGGCGGTTGTTGAGCTGCGTGCGCCTCCCCTGCATCCCCGTCGCGAGCCCGGCCTGCAGCAGCACCGCCACGTCGGCGGAGCCGAGCGCGCAGGGCGGCGGCCAGGCGGCCGGGTCCGCCGGCTCGGGGTGGTTGATGCCGGGGAGCGGCCCCACCGCCTCGCCGAGGAAGGAGGCGATCGTCGCCGGCTGCAGCAGGTACTCGACGCCGCCGTAGCTCTCGGCGATGGACTCGACGCGTAGCTTGATCTCGTGGGCGTAGCGCAGGCGCGCGAGGACGCGGCGGTCCCAGCCCGAGGACGCCCGCTCGAGGATGAAGCCGAGCTGCTTGCGGGTGAGCTGCGGCGCCAGCTCGGCCAGCCGGCGCGCCCAGCCCTCGTCGAGCTGGCCGCTCATCACGACCGCGTAGATCTCCGCCGCGGAGGGGAGCCCGGCGCGCGCCTCGGCGTAGGCCGGGTCCTCGGCGAGCGCGGGCTCCTCCTCGGCGGGCACCGGCTCGAGCGGCTCGGTGGGGCTGAGGACCAGGTCGAGCCAGTTGAGGACCGCGGTCACCTCGTAGTCGAGCTCGAACTCGCCGAGCTCCTGCAGGATCAGCTCGCGGGCCGCGGCGAGGTCGAGCCCCTCGCCCTCGGTGACCTTGCGGATGATCGGCTCCAGCCGCGGCTGCAGGCGAGCGTCACCGGCGAGGAGCAGCGAGAGCATACGCGCGATCTTGCGGCGCGGGATGAGGTCCTTCGGCTGCTTCAGCCCCTCGCCCTTGACGATGCGACGGGCGGCGAGCCAGAGCGCGCGCAGGTCGCTGATCAGCTCGGCGGCGCCCGGCGCGAAGACGGCCGCGGCGCCGAGGACGTGGCCGATCGCGTCCTCGGAGAGGAGCAGGTCGACGAGCTGCTCGGGGTTGCCCGCCGGGTTGAGCAGCGTGTTGAAGTAGCGGACCCCGTAGAGCCCCTCGCGGTCGCCGGCGAAGCTCAGCTTCCCGGCACGGTCGAGGAGCAGCACCATCTGGACCTGGCGGAGCTCGTCGGTGAGGAGCGAGACCGCCTGCCCCGCGTGGTGCAGGAGGCAGGGCTGCCCCTGCAGGTCCCAGCGGACGTCGAGCGCCAGCCCCTGCAGCCCGGCGCGCGCGAGCAGCCCCTCCACGACCCCCGCCGAGAGCTGCGTGCCCGGCGGCAGGGTCAGTCGCCGCGAACCCAGCTCGAGCTCGAGGCGCGCGACGTCGAGCGCCGCGCGGCTGCCGGCCAGGTCCACCTCCAGCCCGCCGCGCTCGAAGCGGAGCAGCGCGCAGAGCTCGAGGAGCGCGCGCGCCTCGAGGTGGCTCGTCAGCACGCCCTCGTCGATGTCCAGCTCGGGGAGCGCGGCGATCCGGGTGAAGACGGTGCTGCGCAGCGCCGCGTCGGCCCGGAGCGCGACCTGCCAGCCCCCCTCGGGGCGTGGCTGCAGGCTCGCCTCGACCGCGGCGGCCAGCGTGCCGGTCGCGTCGCTCTTCGCCTGGTGGACGCGGAGCGGCTCCGCGCTCCCGGCCTGCGCGCGGAGCGTCAGCGTGCTCGCCGGGCTCAGCTCGAGGCGCCCGCGCTGCAGCTCGAAGGCGGCGCCGCCCGAGAGCTCGACGTCGCGCAGCTCGAGGGGCAGCTGCGCTTCGCCGACGACCACGCGGTCGCTGGCGCGGAGGAGGACGCCGAGGCCGGGCCACTTGCTCCCCTCGGCGAGGCTCAGCTCCACGCTGCCGTGCAAGCGCTCGCGGACGGGCCGCTCGCCCCGCGAGAGGTCGGCGGCGAGCGAGGCGCCGAGGCGCAGCCGCAGCCCGGGGTCGGTCTCCCTGGCGCTGACGCGCAGGTCCTCGGTCTCCAGCTTCACGTGCGGGCCGCTGAAGCGCGCCTGCACCCCGCCCCGCAGCCGCACCTCGCCGAGCGGCTGCACCGTGGCCTCGAGGCGCGCGCCGTCGATGGTGGACCCGCTCACCTGGAGCGCCGGCGCGGAGAGCTCCGCGTCGAGCTCGCAGTCGACCACGTCGAGGGTGTCGCAGAGCGTCTCCAGCATCTGCAGCGGGTCGGCGCGCGAGGCGAGGAGCTCGGCGGTGGCGAGCGGCTGCGCGGAGAGCAGTCGCTCCAGCGAGGCGAACGGCGTCGGCAGGATGGTGGAGGGCAGGGTGACGCGCTCGAAGCGCGTCTCGAGCTGCCCCATCCAGCGCACGCGGCCGCTGAAGGCGAAGCGCAGCACGGGCTCCTCGCCCCAGCGCGGGCGGGCCGAGGCCTGCTCGAGGAGGATCGCGGCGGCGCTGTCGGCGGAGCCGACCGCGGCGAGGCCGAGCTGGCGCAGCCAGTCGGGGACGCGCGGGCGAAGCGGTCGCAGCAGGGCGAGGAGGCGATCGTCGACGAGGTCGTGCAGGCCGGAGAGGGTCTCCAGCAGGTTGTGGATGAGGAGCGGCGGCTGCAGGTGCAGGTCGACCGCGAGCACGGCCGGCGGACCGCCGGTGGGCGGCGGCCCCACCTCGAGGCGCAGGAAGGCCTGGGCGCCAGCCTGGATCTCGGCTTGACAGGCGGAGCCATCGCCGAGCGGGAAGTTGTAGTAGCCCGGACGCAGGCGCACGGTCAGGCGCGCGCTGGCGCGGCGGAGGCAATCGTGGAGCGGCCCGCCGAGGCTGAGCGAGGCGAGGTCGGGGAGCCGGGTGGGCTGGAAGACGTCGCGGGCGTCAGCTGGGTACTGGCTGCGCGAGAGCTCCACCTCGACCCGTGGGGGGCCCTCCCGGTGCGAGGCGATCGACTCCAGGTTGACACGAAGTCCGTCGGGCATGACGCAGCAATGTACCCCACTGCCGAGCGGCCAGGCAACGTCGGCCGGGCTGGTCGGGTCGGGCTGGTCGCCGAGCGTCGACCCGTTGGCCCGCCGACCTG
The DNA here is from genome assembly GCA_022710245.1 of Myxococcota bacterium. The sequence continues at coordinate 371 of JAKLHH010000363.1, read as the reverse complement.
GTCGCCGAATGTTGCCCCGTTGCCCCGCCGACCTGGTCGCCGAACGTTGACCCGTTTGGTCCGCCGACCTGGTCGCCGAGCGTTTGGTCCGCCGACCTGGTCGCCGAACGTTGACCCGTTTGGTCCGCCGACCTGGTCGCCGAGCGTTGACCCGCTCAGCCCGGGCGTCGCCCGGCGACGAACGGCCCGTGCTGGCGTGAGCGCTCACCCCGTGCCGCCGTGCCCCGGCGACGAACGGCACACGCCCGCTCAGCCCGGGCGTCGCCCGGCGACGAACGGCCCGTGCTGGCGTGAGCGCTCACCCCGTGCCGCCGTGCCCCGGCGACGAACGGCACACGCCCGCTCAGCCCGGGCGTCGCCCGGCGACGAAC